>JBKJMP010000437.1:0-9208 GCA_046596395.1 Gemmatimonadaceae bacterium | reverse complement strand
GCTTCGTGCGCGCGACCAAGCCCGGCGCATCACCGAAGCGGAGCGTTCCGCTCGCGAGCCTCGCGAGCGCGAGCACCGCAAAGACCGACGCCGGCGCCTGCTGCGCGCCCGGCTGCTGCGACTGACGACGAGGACATGGCCATGACTGCACCAACCTTGAGACTCGCATCGCTCGCGGACGAGCCGAACGTCGAGGCACTTCTCACCGCGGCCGGACTTCCCCTCGAGGGCGTGCACGAGTCGCTGCCGTGCTTCGTCGTCGCAGAGGACGCAGGAGAGATCGTGGGCGTTGCGGGTATCGAGGCGTGCGGAACCGCGGGGGAGCACGCGCTCCTCCGCTCGGTCGCCGTCGCGCCGTCGTGGCAGAAGCGTGGGCTCGGCCGCACGCTGGTCACGCGCACGATCGCCGAGGCGGAGGCGCGCGGCGTGAAGGCGTTGTACCTGCTGACGACGACAGCCGAGTCGTATTTTCCGAGCTTCGGCTTTGCGACGATCACGCGCGACGCAGTGCCGGACGACGTTCGCGCGACGGCGGAGTTTCAGGGCGCGTGTCCGGCGAGTGCGACCGTCATGGTACGCGAGACGACGGTGTGACGCGGTACGTCCTGCTGAGCGACGTCCATGCGAACCGGCCGGCACTGGAGGCCGTGTTGCGCGATGCGGCACCGAAGCCGGACGTGACCGCGACGTATCACCTCGGCGACCTGGTTGGTAATGCGCCGTGGCCCAACGAGGTGATCGCGATGATCCGCGAAGCCGGCATCGCGGGCGTTGCGGGCAACTACGATTCGACGGTTGCGACGCACAATCAGCATTGCGGCTGTCGATACGAGGATGCGCGCCAGGAGGCGCTCGCGCACGAGCGCTTCACGTGGACGCTGCAGCATACGTCGGCGGAGTCGAAGCAGTATCTCGGCGCGCTCCCGTTCCGGATGGATCTCCGTCCGCTCGGCGGTCATGCGTCGGGGCCGACGATCCGGTTGGTGCATGGCAATCAGGCGCTCAATACATGAGTTCCTCACGACCATGGGGGCGGGCATGGGTGCGCGTGAAGGCGACGGGGTGTGCTTTGGTCATACGCACAAGCCGTGGCACCGCGTGGTGGGTGGCGTGCACTTCGTGAACACTGGGAGTGTTGGACGGCCGAAGGACGGCGATCCGCGCGCGGGATACGTGATGCTCGACGTAACGGATCAGGGCGTGAACGTCGACTTCGTGCGCGTGTCGTACGATGTGGAGGAGGCGGCGCGCGGTATTCTCGCGAGCACGCTGCCATGTGACTTGGCCGAGTACGTGCGAACAGGCGGAAAGGCCACTGCCTCGTGAGCAACCGGTTGCGAATGGGCCGCGGATCGTGACGTCATTCCAGGTTGGAGCGTCTCAAGCACTCTAGTGTGGTGAGCTGGAAGTACGCAGCCAGAGCTCGGCGCTGAGCGCGGGCATGGGCCTCCAGCGATGAGCAATGCAGAGCTCCAGCTTGGGCTCGGGCCGCAGCTCGAGCGCGATGTTGCGCAATGCTCAAGGCTTCACGCTCGTGCGATCCGTACAACTACTGCTCGGCATTCGTGATCGGGGCATGCGGCGCGGTTCCATCACCGGACGGCGGATACGACTTCGAGAGCTTCCACGCCTATGGCGGTCTCGTGGTAACGCCGGCCACCTCTCTGCGTTTCATGACAAAGTTCTGGGGAGACGGCCGCCCGCGGGTGAGCGGCGGCCAGAACTGGACATGGTTCGGCAGCATCAACGGTATGTTCTCCATGGCGCGGTGGCGCGCGGACGCCGCTCTCAGCTCAATGCGTCGGCGAAGAACTCGTCGAGATCCAGGACGAACGCCGTCGGCATGCCACGAGGATGCCAGACGACCTGTCTGCTCAACAACTCCCCCGGATCGTCCCGATCGTGCCACCGCGAAACGTTTCGCGCATCCGGGTTCAACACCCAGTACTCGGCGACGCCCTCGCGCAGGTACAGGTCGCGCTTCACCTGGTAGTCGAGCAGGGGATTCCCCGGCGATGCTACCTCAACGGCGAGCAGCAAATCGTGAACCTCGTACGGATAGGCCGGCCGCCGGCCATCCACCAGCCGCACTGCGAACACGTCGGGCTGGACGCGATTTCGCGAACGATCGCCGCGCCGCACGTCGGCCGGCGCGATCATCGCCTTCGCGATGCGGTAGCCAGCCAGGTAGGCATGAAGACGCCGGTAAAGGGCACCAACAACATCCTGATGCGCTTCGGCTGGCGCAGGAGTCACGAACAACGCGCCGTCGATGAGCTCGTAACGCTGCCCGTCGTCGGGCAGGCCATCGAGCATGTCGACGGTCCAGTCATTGAGTAGCGCGGGCATGCCCATAGCTTAGGCCACTCGGCGAGAGATGTGCAAGGCGGCATCGCCTGGCAACATCGCGCCTCCCGAGCCTGAGGTCATCACCGAATCAACGCAACACGGCGCGAGTCATTTCCGAGCGATCGGCTTGTTGCACAGGTGTCAGCGGCTGCCAAAAAGCAGTAACATTGCGGATGGAGACTGACAACCAGAGATCCCTTCTCGAGCAAGCGGTCAGCGGCCAGTTCGAAGTGCTTCGCCTTCTCGGCCAGGGAGGCATGGGGTCCGTGTACCTCGCGCGAGAGCGCCTGCTCGAGCGGCTCGTTGCCATCAAGGTCCTGCGCAGTGAACTCGTGCACGGTGACGCCCGCGACCGGTTCATCCGCGAGGCGCGAACGGCCGCGAAGCTCACGCATCCGCACATCGTGCCGCTCTATTCCTTCGGCCAGGCTGCGGACACCCTCTACTACATCATGGGGTACGTGGAGGGCGAGTCGCTGGAGGATCTCCTCAAGCGCACTGGCCGATTGAGCGCCGCAGCCGCGCGGCGTGCGCTGGCGGAACTCGCGGACGTGCTGGAGTACGCGCACAGCAACGGCGTGGTGCACCGCGACATCAAGCCCGACAACATCCTCATCGACCGCGCGTCCGGCCGCGCGATCCTCACCGACTTCGGCATCGCGAAGGTCGATAGCGGCGGTGCGACGATCACGCGTACCGGCATCATCGTCGGGACGCCGCTGTACATGAGCCCTGAGCAAGCCGCTGGCGACCGTGAAGTCGACGGCAGAGCGGACCTTTACTCGCTTGGCGTCATTGCCTATCGAATGCTGACGGGGCGCCTCCCCTTCGAGGGAAAGTCGATTCAGGACCTGCTCATCAAGCAGGCGACGGAGGCACCGAGGCCGATCGATACCTCGGCAGGCGACATTCCTGGCGAGCTCGCGTCGGCGGTGATGCGGTGCCTCGAGAAGGACCCTGCCCAGCGGTGGCCGACAGCCGCGACGTTTCAGCGCGCGCTCATCGCCGATCCGGATGGAGCGCCGGTGCCAGCTCGGAGCGGGCGCGCGATGTTCGCGCCGCCAGGAGGATGGCGGGGGTGGTGGCCGGCGTCGCTGCGACACCCTGGCGATGTGTGGACCGCGCTCCCGAAGGAGATCCGGCGTGCGCGGTCCGTGATGACGCTCGTCCGTGGGTCAATGTTCGCGCTGATGGTCATCGTCGGCGCCGCGATGATCCAGGTCCTCTCGACGGGCACGCTGTCGCGCGCGACTGGCGTTCTCCTCCTAATCGTCGGTCTGGCCGCAGCGGCGATACGCTTCGCGATCAAGTCGGCTACGGCAGACGTCGAGGCGTTGTTGCGCCGGAAAGGGATGGGGGAGATCAGCACCGACCGGTTGCTCGCCGAGCCGACGATCGGTTCCAAGTTGTGGCGTAGCAAGGAGTTGGAGCCGCTTCTCGCGAATTCCGAGTCGCAGGAATTGACTATTGACACCCGGGCGGATACTCCTTACAGTATCACAACACCAGTACACTCTGGAATGTTTGATCATATCGATCCCCGCAGCCCAACTCCGCTCTACGCGCAGATCGCGACCCGCATCAAGGTCGCGATCGCGGCGGGCGAGCTCGTCCAGGGCGAGGCACTTCCATCGGTGCGGAGTCTTGCGAGCCGGCTGCGAATCAACCCTGCCACGGTCCTCCAGGCCTACCGGGATCTCGAGCTGGAGGGGCTGGTTATCACTCGTCACGGAGCAGGCACCTTCGTTCAGGATGTCGCTCCTGACCGAAAGGTCAAGGACAGGGCTGCCGAAGCTACCCGGTTGATTCGCGACCTCGTGGCGCAGGCAGGCAGCCTCGGCATAACGACCGTCGAATTGCGAGCGGCCATCGACGAGGAAATCACCTCCGGCGGACATCCATGACCCTCGCCATCGAGACCTCGGGACTGACATATCGGACCGGGCGCTCAGCGAGCGCGTTCCATGTGTCGCAGCTTGCCATGCGGGTACCAACCGGATCCGTCTATGGATTCCTCGGCCCCAATGGCTCCGGCAAGACGACCACCATCCGCCTCCTCCTCGGCCTGTTGAAGCCAGAGGGCGGCACCATATCGGTGTTGGGTGAGGAGATGCCGAAGCACTACGCGTCGGTGCTTCGCCGAACCGGATACGTACCCGAGCGGCCACACCTGTATGCCTCGCTCAGCGTGCGGGAGGCGATGGATCTCCACCGCGCCTTCTATCCCACGTGGGACCAGGCTTGGGCCGACGAGCTGATGCGCGACTTCTATCTCGAGCCTGCGCGGAAGCTCAGCGTGCTGTCGAAGGGCGAGTTCGGCAAGGTGATGATGCTGTTGGCCCTGGCGCAGAAGCCCGAGTTGCTCGTGCTCGACGAACCCACGGACGGCCTGGATCCCGTGGCGCGCCGGGACATCCTCGGCGCAGTGCTGAACTACGTGACGGACGCGCGCGCGACGGTGCTCATCTCCAGCCACCTCGTGCACGAGCTCGAGCGCATCTGTGATTGGGTTGGCCTCATGGATCACGGGAAGCTGATCGCCGAGCTGCGGATGCAGGACTTCAAGAGTGGGCTGAAGCGGTTGCGCGTGTCGTCGGCGCCGGCGGAGTTCGTGAATGCGCCCTTCACCGTGCTATCGCGCGACCGGACCAACGTCGTCGTCGAGGAGATGCTCGTGCGCGGTTGGACCCCGGGCATGCAGGAGTATCTCACCGAAAGTGGTACGACCGTTCGCGAAGTGATCGACCTCGATCTCGAGGAAGGATTCGTGGAGATGCTGAGAGCCGCCCGGAACGCACGCTAGCGGAGGACGACTGTGTTCAAAGCGCTGATGAAGGTGCAATGGAAGTGGAGTAAGGGTGCCGCGCTCCTCGCGACGATCTTCGGCTTCGCGATCCCGCTGGTGTCGGTCCAGTCGATCAGCTCCGACGACATGGGCGCCGAATCAGTCGTCCGCCGGATGCAGGAGTTCGGGATCGGGTATGCGATTCTCGCCGGTTGCGTCGGGCTGGCATTCGCCCTGCTCGCATGGTCGGCGGACCACAAGGCGCGTCACGTGTATGCCCTCTCGCTTCCGGTGGACCGGTCGCGGTACGCCGCCATGCGCTTCGGGGCGGGCGCGCTCTTCCTGCTCCTACCGGCACTCGGCGTCCTTGCCGGAAGCCTGGTTGCGGTGGCCATCGTGAACGCCCCTGCTGGCCTGCACTACTATCCCCTCTCGCTGTGCCTTCGATTCCTGCTGGCCAGCGCGGTGTCCTTCTCGGTCTTCTTCGCCATCGCGTCCTCGACGCCAAAGGCAGCGGGCATCGTCCTCGGCAGCATCGCATCGCTGTTCCTCGTTGCGTTCGTGCTGGAGATGGCGAACGTCAAGTACGACCTGCTCGCGCACGCGGCGGATTTCCTGTTCGACGAGATCGGTCCCCTGTCGGTATTCACAGGCCGATGGATGCTCATCGATGCGTAGGCTCGCGCGCTGGCAGCTGATTGGTGCGATGGTGGTTGTCGCATGCCCGAATGCGGAGGCTACCGCGCAGGACATCCGCGAGCTGGAACGTCGTGTCGATGCGATGGTGGCGTTACAGAACGAGGCGATCAACGCGCGGGCAGAGCATAATCGTCGTCGTCCCGTCGCGGCGCGCGTGTATCCCGACACCGTGGCGGTCCTGAATGGCGCACTCCGCTTCGTCACGGACCAGGAGTTCCTGCCCATGGTCCGCGATGCCGCGACACGCGCGGAGGGTTTCATTCGCGAACGGGCGGGAGCGCGCAGTGCGCTGCTTCGCGAGACGGTATTTGCCATTCGGACGGACTCCATTCGGCGCGCCGAGGACGGGCTCATCATCAGCCCACGCGTTGACGGCCGCGAGGTCGGTGAGCAGTACATCTTCGCAAGTGCTGACGCCATCTTCCGGGTTCTCGCCCTGCATGCGGATCGGATGCTGGGTACGAGCGGACGTTCGGCTCTCAGCGCCTGGATTCCCGGCTTGCCGATCGATAGTGCAACGGGAGCGGACTGGCGCGCCGCACGTTTCCAACTGGTGGCGTCGCCCTCCGCGATTGCGCGCCGTTGCCATGCGGGTGAGATCATGGCGTGCAAGGCGACATTGGGTCTGGTCGCCGAAGCGGATCCGGCAACGGCGTGGTACGACTCCGCCACCCGGCGCGCAGTCATCGGCGAGGCGCGTCGGGCCAAGAGAGTGACCGCGGGTAAGGCGTCGGCATGCCTTGCGGGGAGCGACTCGGCGTGCGTCGTGCTTCTTCGCACGGACCATAACCTCGGCTTCTACCTCAACTCCCCTGGCTCCGCGGGGGCTCGCAGCTCGCTGCTACAGGTGGCATTCGACATGGGCGGCCCGGGTGGGCTCGAACGTCTCGCCGCGAGCGAGGATACGCCCGCAGCTGCGGTCAGTGCCATCGCGCGCGCGCCGATCGACTCCGTCGTGGCTCGCTGGCAGCACCACGCGCGTGATGGCGGCGTCGAGTCGGAGACCGCAACTCCTGTCGTCGCGCTCACGGCGGTCGCCTGGGTCATCATCATGGCGGGGCTCTCGCTGCGGAGCTCGAGATGGCGCTGACACCATTCCGCTGGATCGCCGCGCTCGTTGCGAGTTGCCTGCTCGCTGCCGTCATCGTGCTCCGGGAGGACACGCCGCGAGGTCGGGTGCTGGACGTCGACATGAACCTGATCCACCGACTCGGTTGGCACGGCCGGCACGCGGCGGACGCAGGGGCGCGGCTCCGCCTCGCACAACTGATGGATTCGACCGGGGTAGCGCGAGCGCAGCCAGCGAATGTCCCAGCGGTTCGCGTGTTGCTCGACGCGGGGTTTCCGGAGGAGTCGAAAGCCGCGCTCGACTCGGTTGGGTGGCGAGCGGTGAGCCCCGTCCGCGACACGGGCGTGTTGGGAATGGACGTCATGTTCCTTTACGACACGGTGAAGCGAGTGCGTGGTGCGGAGATGCGATCGTATTGGGGAACGCACGTCAATTACGCACTGCCCCGCAGTGCGAATGACCGGTGTACTGCCATCGCACATGTGGAGGGAGGGCACCAGAAACCGCGCTCGCTAGCCTTCGGGTTCCCGACCGGGAGCGCGCTTGGACAGCTCACGGGGCCGTGTGCGTACTTCCGGGCGTTCGGCATGCCCGGACCTCGGATCGACCAGTGGCTACGCGAGCGTGGATGGTCATTCGCCGGCGATGGCTCGTGGGATCGCGCCGAGGAAGAGTTGGAGCTGAACGCGCGATCGTGGGATTATTCCGCGTTTCAAGCTGCGTTGGGACAGCGGACGTCACTGCCGCATCTTCGCGAGATGCACCTCGATGCGGTACGGTGTGGGGCCGGGGCGATGGACGGGTGCTTGCCGGCCCTCATGACGCAGCGCCAGAGACGGCGGCCGCCGTTGATGAATGGCCATGTCCTGTTTCAGGCGTATCCCACCTTGGGGAGGGATCGCTACCGGAGCAACGCGACACTGGGGCGCCGCGAGCCATTCCTCCTCGCGGACATGGTGCGGACGCTCGGCCGCGAGCGCTTCGCGCGCTTCTGGACGTCTGGTGAGACGGTGCCGGTGGCATTCGAGAAGGCGGCGGGTGAGCCGATCGAGCAATGGACCTCACGGTGGATCGTGGCGCACTACGGCGAGGTGCCCCCGCGGGGGGCAGGATTGAGTGTGCGTGCCGGCTGGATGAGCCTCGTGCTCGTGTTGATTGCGATGGGGATCGCGCTTCGGGTGAACGCCAGACGGCAGTTCCGCTGATTCAGTAGCGGTCGGGCTGGTCGCGCTACTATATGATGGCCTGGTGCTGTACGTCATCCACCGCCAAGCCACGATGAGGCCTCGATGCTGTCAGTGACGCGCGTCTCACGCCTGTTCGCTCTTCTCCTCATTTGCGGCGCGTCGGTGAGTGCGGCCGCACCAGCGCTCTCCGCGCAAAAACCTGCACCGGCCGACGATCCAGAGGTGAAGGGCGCACAGCGTCTCTTCTCCGCATGGCTGGAGGGCCAGATCGCGTACCGCGGGCTTCCCGGCATCGTGGTGGGTGTCGTCGCGGATCAGGAACTGGTCTGGTCGGCTGGATTCGGTCACGCGAATACCGCGACGCAGCAGCGCATGACGCCCGCGACGAAATTCCGGATGGCGTCGCACAGCAAGCTGTTCACGGCGACTGCGATCATGCAGCTCCGCGAGCAGGGCAAGCTGCACCTCGACGATCCGGTCTCGAAATACCTGCCGTGGTTCAAGGTGAAGCCGACCGGCCCGGACGATCCCCCGATCACGATCGAGGAACTGCTCACACACAGCTCCGGACTTCCGCGTGAGGCAGGGGCGCACTGGACGACGTACGAGTTCCCCACGCAGGATGAGCTGAAGTCGCTGATGCCGGAGCGGCAGGCCGCGTTTGCCCCGGACGTGCGCTGGAAGTACTCGAACCTCGCGTACTCCCTCGCGGGAATGGTCGTCGAGACCGTGAGCGGCGAGCGGTGGGCGGACTACGTGCAGCAGCACATCTACGGACCGTTGGACATGACCGCGTCGAGCGTGGACAAGAACGAAAGCGGCCTCGCGGTGGGGTACGGCCGTCGCATGCCCGATGGGTCGCGCGTGATCATGCCCTTCGTGAACGCACGCGGGATGGCGGCGGCCACCGGCATCACGTCGACCGTGGAGGACATGGCGAAGTTCGTGTCCGCGCAGTTCCGCAGTGGGCCGACGGGAGGGCGGCAGATCCTCAACACCGCGTCGCTGCGGCAGATGCATCGCGTCCGCATGCTCGAGAGCAACTGGACGCGCGGCAACGGGATCGGATTCGCCGTCACCCGCGACCGTGACAAGGTGTTCATCGGCCACGGTGGCGGG
>JBKJMP010000303.1:0-5932 GCA_046596395.1 Gemmatimonadaceae bacterium | reverse complement strand
AACGCCAGCTCGATACCGTGGCCCTGAAACTGAATGCCCGACCTCGTAAGACGCTCAACGGACAAACCCCCGCAGACGTTCTCGCGGCATCCGTTGCACTGACCGGTTGAGACCACCCAACGATTGGACGGATCGCTCCGTGGCCGGGATGCATCCTCGCGCAACTGATTTCCTTGATTCCTTTTTTCATGACCTGACGTGGTCGCTGCCACGAGAGCGTCACACGGAGCAATCCGTCAAATCAGGCCGCTCCGGAAAATCCGTAAGTCCCATTTGGCAGTTGCTAGCCCGCATCGCTCAACGCTCCGAGCCATCCACATCCTTCTCCCACGCGGCGAGCAGCCCCACCATTCGCCGCACGACGTCGGGATGCCGGCGCGCTAGATCCCGCCGCTCACCAATGTCCGCGCCAATGTTGAACAGCAGGTGGTCGTCACCATCCACGAGCAGCTTCCAGTCGCCGCTCCGCACCGCGCGCTGTTGACGGATCGGCGTGGCGATGCGCCAGAACAACGGCCGCTCCCGCATGCGCACGACGCCAGTGAGGATGGGGATCAAGTTCACCCCGTCGAGCGCCGCGTCTGCCGGAACGGGCGCGCCCGTCACGGCGAGGATCGTCGCCGACAGGTCCATCGTGATCCCCGGCAGCGCGTTCGTGCCGCCGGCCGGGAGGACAGCGGGCCAGCGGAAGATCGTCGGGACGCGAATGCCCCCCTCCCACAGCGTGTCCTTGCGATGGAAGAGCGGACCGTTGTTCGACAGCCACTCGCCGCCGTTGTCATTGGTGAAGATCACGAGCGTGTTGCGCGCGAGACCGAGCCGGTCGAGCGTCGCGAGTAGCTGCCCGACGCCAGCGTCCACGTTCTCGATCATCGCGACATAATCCGCCCGCGTCGCGGGAATGCTGTCGTGCGGGGTCTGGAACGTGCCGTTCCGCGCGGCGCGCGTCGGCCGCTTCGGATGCTGGAATGGCCAGTGCGGCGCGCCGTACGCGACCTCGAGAAAGAACGGGCGCGCCCGATTCCGCTCCACGAACTTTACCGCCCGCGTCGTCACGAGATCCGACATGTAGCCGGAGTCCGTCACGGGGGTCCCGTTCTCGAAGAGGTCGGCGCTGCCGTCGAGCCGTGTGTGCGTATGATGGTCCACGTACCCCGACAGGAACCCGTAGAACTCGTCGAAGCCGTGGGCATTCGGGCTGTTCTCGCGCTTGAAGCCCAGGTGCCATTTCCCGAAGAGCGCTGTCGCGTAGCCGCCATTCTTCACGAGCTGCGGGAGCGAGCGCCCGGTGACGGCCAATCCCTGCTCGAGCGCCGGTCCGGTGGAGGCGAGCGCCCGCTCGAGCTTCACGCGCTGCTGGTAGCGCCCCGAGATGAGCGCCGCGCGCGTCGGCGTGCACTGCGGCGCGGCGTAGAACTCGGTGAGCTTCACTCCCTGTCGCGCGAGCCGGTCGATGTTCGGCGTCCTCACGTCGCGCCCCCCGAAGGCGCCGAAGTCAGCGTAGCCGGCATCGTCCGTGATTATGAGGACGACATTCGGCCGGCTGGCCGCACTCGGAACCCCCTGCGCGTGCAAAAGCGGACTCAGCGCAGCAACCAGCAGGGCGATCAGCGGTATCATGGGAACGCCTGGTGGCGGGGAAAATCTGTGCGGGTCCGGTACGCGATCCGGCCGGCGGGGGGTGCACGCCTTTTGCCCGTTCGATCCCCCACGCTACTATAGACGCTGAACGACGGCAACATCGTGGGCTGCCATTTGGCCCGCCCGGAGACACAAGGAATGACAGAATTTCACCCCCATGCGCGCGCCGTGCTGGCCATCGCGGGGCTCGCACTCGCTGCGTGCAGCTCGGCCACGTCCGCCGGCCGAACGACGCCCCCCGACGAGAAGCGCGACGACGCGTGGTACGTCGCCAAGGCCCGCGCCGACAGCGCCCGCCTACCGTATACGGCCGCGGACATCCACTTTATGTCCGGCATGATCGGGCACCACGCCCAGGCCATCGAGATGTCCCGCCTCGCGCCGACGAATGGTGCGGGGGCCACGGTGCAGCGGCTGGCCGAGCGAATCATCAATGCCCAGGCGGACGAGATCACGATCATGCAGACGTGGCTCAAGGATCGCCTGCAGCCAGTCCCGGAGGCGAAGGGCGGGCCGATGAAGATGATGATGAACGGCATGGAGCACATGATGCTCATGCCGGGTATGCTGAGCGACGAGCAGATGAAGCAGCTCGCCGCGGCGCGCGGGCCGGAGTTCGATCGCCACTTCCTGACCCTCATGATCCAGCACCATCGCGGTGCTGTCGGCATGGTGAAGGAGCTGTTCGACTCGGCAGGTGGAGGGCAGGACGACACGGTATTCAAGCTCGCGTCGGACGTGAATGTGGATCAGGTCACGGAGATCGCACGCATGGAACAGCTTCTCGCCGCGCTTGGAGCAGCGAAACCCGCGCCCTGAGTGTCCAACGGCATTATGCAGCAGCGCTCACAACACCAGAGGAATCGACACATGGTACCCGCTTCACTTGGTAGGCTCACGTTCGCGGCCGGGCTGCTGTCGGTCGCGGCATGTTCGTCCACACCACCCACGGTGGCGCCGTCACCGACCGCGGATCCCCGCGTGGGGCTGAGCGCCGGCCTGTACAACGCCGGCGTGGCGGTCGGCAACCTGAAGGTGTTGGCCAACGTGCCGTCGGTCGGGCAGTTCGCCGGCAGCACCAATTCCGACATCACCTTCACTGGCAAATACGCGATCCAGGGCAACTACAACGGCTTCCAGGTCTACGACATCTCCACGCCGTCGCGCCCCACGCTCGTCACGTCGTACTACTGCCCGGCATCGCAGAGCGACGTCTCGGTTTACAAGAACTTGCTCTTCGTCTCAGGCGAGGGGACCGGTGGTCGTATTGATTGCGGCGGTCAGGGCGCGCCCGGTCCGGTGAACAAGGACCGCCTCCGCGGCATCCGCGTCTTCGACATCACCGACATCACGAAGCCCAAGTACGTGGCGAACGTGCAGACGTGCCGTGGCTCGCACACGCACACCGTCCTCGAGTCGCCGAGCGACCGCGAGAACGTCTACATCTACGTCTCCGGCTCCGCCGGCGTCCGTTCGGCCGACGAGCTCCCGGGCTGCATCAGTGCGCCCCCCTCGGCCGATGCCAACTCCGCGCTGTTCCGCATCGAAGTCATCAAGGTGCCGCTCGCCAACCCGGAGCGCGCCGCGATCGTGAGCTCGCCGCGCATCTTCAATGACCTCGTCGCTCCGCCGCGTCACGGCGAGGCGGCCGAGGACGTCGAGGCGAACCGCAGGCAGCTCGCCGAGGCTCGCGCCAAGGGCATGTTCATCGGCTCGTTCGGGACGCAGGAGTTCGTGCTGCCGCCGAACATGACGAACCCAATGCTCGACAGCGTCGTGAAGGCCCGTGGTGGCGCAGGCCTGGCCGTCGCGACGGCGGCTGACAGCACGGCGCTCCGTGCCGCCCTGCCCGCGATCCTCGCGAAGATGTTCGGCGCTCCGCCCGCCACCCCGAACGCGAACCCGAACGCGCCACGTCCGGGCCCGACCCAGTGCCATGACATCACCGTCTACCCGGCACTCGGGCTCGCGGGTGGCGCGTGCGAAGGCTACGGTCTCCTGCTCGACATCAGCGATCCCGTGAACCCGCGGCGCATCGGCGCCGTTGCCGACTCGAACTTCGCCTACTGGCACTCGGCCACGTTCAATAACGACGGGACCAAGATCCTCTTCTCGGATGAATGGGGCGGCGGCGGTGGACCGAAGTGCCGCGCCAGCGACAAGAAGGAGTGGGGCGCCAATGCGATCTTCTCGGTCGTGAACCGCAAGATGGAGTTCGAGAGCTACTACAAGCTCCCGGCAGCGCAGACGGCGAACGAGAACTGCGTCGCGCACAACGGCTCGCTCATCCCGATTCCCGGCCGCGACGTGATGGTGCAGTCGTGGTACCAGGGCGGCGTCACCGTGTTCGACTGGACGGATGCCAAGAATCCGAAGGAGATCGCGTTCTTCGATCGTGGCCCCATCGATGCCACTCGCATGGCGAGCGGGGGCACGTGGTCCGTTTACTGGTATAACGGAGCGATGTACAGCTCCGAGATGGCGCGCGGGCTGGACGTCGTGGAGCTTACACCCAGCGAGTTCATCTCGCAGAACGAGATCGACGCCGCGAAGACGGTGCACTACGAGTACCTGAACGCGCAGGGGCAGCCGAAGATGTCGTGGCCGCCGAGCTTCGCGCTTGCGCGGGCGTACGTTGACCAGCTCGAGCGGTCGAACTGCCTCGGTGCGTCACGCATCGCTGGGGTCCGCGCCGGTCTCTCGACGGCTGAGCGGTCGTCAGGGTCGGAGCGCTCGACGACGCTGAACCAGATGGCGGCGCAGCTCGCGAGTGATGCTCGCAGCTCGTGCGACGGGGCGAAGGTTTCGAAGCTCGAGAGCGCGGTAAAGGATCTCGGCGGACTCCAGCCGTAGGGTTTACTGCTGAATGAAGAAAGGGGCAGTGCTGCAATCGCAGCGCTGCCCCTTTCCTCTTAACCACCACCTACCGGTGGTCGGTAACTGCCCGGATACCCGGTTCTTTCGTGGACGCGCTCGAGATCGGGCCGAATTGACCCAGGTCCTTGGGTGAGCCGGTTGAAGCTGGTCGGTTGCGGGTCACTGAGTCAACTTCAAACGTTCGTTAGCCCGGAACCAACCACCCGTGACCGGCTGACTCGAAACCTGGATCGATCGTGGATGATAGAGGGCCGTCCAAGAAAAGACCGGTTATCCGGGCGGCTACCGGTCACCGGAAACCGGCAGTTGGTTGTTGCGCGCGAGAACTATTTGTCGCGGTGGCGCGTATCTATTCAGCCGCACGCTCACAGTCTCCGTGGTCGAGTTGGATTCAATCGCCGGACAAGCCGCAGCAACCGAACGCGTCAGCCTCTCCGAGGTGTTGTCTGCGCTGTCGTACGCCCTCGATCTCACCGAAGGCGCTCCGGCTGGCCACACGATGCGGACCTGCCTCATTGGGATGCGCCTGGCCGAGGAGGCCGGCATCGGCGCGGCGGAACGTTCGGCGCTGTACTACGCGATCCTCCTGAAGGATGCCGGCTGCTCGAGCAACGCCGGCCGAATGGCTGCCCTGTTCGGCAGCGATGACCGCTGGGTGAAGCCGCGGATGAAGGTCGTGGACTGGCATCAGCGACTCCAGCTGGCGTTCACAACGGCGCTCACCGTCGGACGCGGACGCTCGCTGACCATTCGCATCCGGCAGTTCATGGCCATCGCGCGTACGCAGGACATGACGCGCGACCTCATCATGATCCGCTGCGACCGCGGTGCGGAGATCGCGCGGCAACTCGGCTTTCCGCCGGAGACGGCGGACGCGATTCGCTCGCTCGACGAGCACTGGTGCGGGTTGGGCTACGCGCGCGGCCTGAGTGGCGACGACATCCCGCTGCTCGCCCGCATCGCGAATCTTGCGCAGACGCTCGAGGCGTTCCACGCGCGCGGCGGGCCGAGTGCAGCGATGGGCGTCGCGCGAAAGCGGACCGGCACGTGGTTCGATCCGGCGCTCGTGCGCATCGTCCTCGGCTGGAGGAAGGACAAGGCGTGGTGGAATCTCCTTCGTGGCGACGTGACCAGCGCAGTGCTCGCCGCCGAGCCGCGCGACCGCGTGATGAACGTGGACGAGGCTGGGCTCGACGCGGTGTGTCGAGCCTTTGCCGACATCATCGATGCGAAGAGTCCCTTTACGTACCGGCACTCGACTCGCGTTGCCGACGTATCACGCGAGATCGCTCGGCACTGCGGGTTGGATGAGGGCGAACAGCGGCGCATTTACCGCGCGGGATTGCTACACGACATCGGTAAGCTCGGCGTCTCCAACGGGATTCTCGACAAGAATGGCCCGATGACGCCCGAG
>JBKJMP010000281.1:0-10608 GCA_046596395.1 Gemmatimonadaceae bacterium | reverse complement strand
TGATTCCCGGCAGCGACCAGCCCGAGATCCTTTTGCAACTGAGCGACACGATCGGCCTTTCCACACGCACCGTCGAGCGCGACGGCGCGAAGGCGCTCATGCTGCTTCGGCGAGTATTGTCCGAGTGACTCCGCCGGTGCGGCCATCCCAGGGCCGGAAACCGATACTCCCGCACGGCTGGGCGGAGCTTCAGCCGCTCCTCGATACGCTGCTCGACGCGGAACCCGCGGAGCGCGAAGGACTGCTGTCGAAGCTCACCGCCGAGGATCCGGCAGGGCGGGCGCAGCTGGAGCACCTCCTCGCTGAATGCGAACGCGATGTCCCGATGCTCGGCGCCACGGCGGTCGAGCGGTTCGATCACCTCGTCAACGAAACGCCGCCGCCTGAACTGAGCGGTACACTGGGTGGGCGCTACCGAATCCAGCGCGAGCTGGGCCACGGCGGAATGGCGCGCGTCTACCTCGCCGAGGATCTCAAGCACGGCCGGGACGTCGCGGTCAAGGTCATTCGTGCGGAGCTCGCGGCGTCGCTGGGACGCGATCGCTTCCTGCGCGAGATTGGCATCGCCGCTCGGCTTCGGCACCCGAACATCATGCCGCTGTTCGATTCCGGCGATGCCGCCGGCACGCTCTACTTCGTCATGCCGTATGAGTCCGGCCCGTCGCTGCGCACACGGCTGGACGCTGGGCCGGCGCTCCCGATGGCAGAAGCACTGAGCACGCTGCGCGACGTGGCGAAGGCGTTGGCGTACGCGCACGAGCAGGGCGTGGTGCATCGTGACGTAAAGCCGGACAACGTGATGCTCTCAGGGGATACCGCGGTCGTCACCGACTTCGGCATCGCGAAGGCCGTGAGCGCTGCGCGTGGGGACGCGGAGGGAACGGCGATCACGCGGAGTGGCGTGAGCATGGGTACGCCCGCCTACATGGCTCCCGAACAGGCCGTTGGGGATCCAGCCACCGACCATCGGGCCGACATCTATTCCTTTGGATGCCTGGCCTATGAGCTGCTGGCGGGAGCTCCCCCCTTCGTGGGCGAGACGTACCAGGTCATCTCGGCGCACATGCGCACGGTGCCGAAGCTCATTTCAGAAACGCGGACCGATGTGCCGGCGGCGATCAGCCAACTGGTGCAGCGGTGTCTCGAGAAGGACCCGGCCGCGCGACCGCAACAGGCGCAGGAACTGCTCGACGCGTTGGCGACCGGGGCGGTCGGGGGCGGTGCTGCCGCGCCGGGTGCTCGCGCGCGGCTGCTTCGGGCAGCGGCCGGTATCGGTGCCGTTGCCCTCGTACTTGCCGGGGGTGCGTTTTTCTATCGCCGCTCCCCCGACGGTGTCGGCGCGACGGCCACGGCCGCGCGCATGCTCGTGGTGCTGCCGATGGAAAACAGGACGGGCGATTCGGCGCAAACCTACCTGGCCACCGGACTGGCCGAGAACATCGCGCGGCGGCTGGAAGGCATCGGAGGAATAAAGATCCGTTCGGGGGCGCGCTCGGAGTGGCCAACCACCACGCGGCCTGATCTCGAGATGCTCGGCAGGGCGCTGGGGTCGACGTACCTGTTGAAGACGATCCTTCACAAGAGCGGTGATTCGCTCGACTTGCGCGCCTCCGTAGTCAACCTGACGACCACGGCCGAAAAGGCGATCGCCCGGAGACGGTTCACGACGTCGGAGCTCCGCAGTGTCGAAGCCGACATGGCGGCGCGCATCGCCGCCGCGATCTTTCGCGCAGCGCTGCCAACCGACCCCAATCCCACAGCAAAGCCACCGGACCCGGAGTCGTATCGCCTCACACTCGAAGGGTGGCACATCTTCCTGGGGGGCGGTCAGCACGCGCGGGCACGCGATGTCTTCAACAGGGCCATCGCCCTCGATCCGAGCAACGCGCGCGCGTGGTCGGGACTGAGTTCCGCATGGTACGCGTCGTCGCCGGGCGGACTGGACCCTGAGGTCAACGAACAAGCCGAAACCGCGGCCCAGCGCGCTCTCGCGCTCGACCCCATGCAGGGGAGTGCGTGGGCGAACCTCGGATACATACGCGCCAACCGCGAAGGGCGATACAAGGGCGGGATGGCGCTCATAGAGGAAGGAATCAAGCGAGATCCGGGCAATGCAGAAGTGTACTTGCTGAAGGCCGCCCTTTTCCGCAACGCCGCGCGCTGGGATGATTCGCGTGACGCGCTCAGAATCGCCAAGCAGATGGATCCGTACTCGCCGAACTATGTGCGCATCGACGCATCGAATGAGATGTGCGCGGGGCAGTTCAGCACCGCTCTCCAGTTGCTGGAATCGCTGCTGGCGCGGGCGCCGACGGATTCGGCAGCACTCAGCGGGAAGGTTCGAGCTCTGGCGGCGATGGGGCGCTTCGATGATGCGATCAGTGCTTGGAGAAATGACCCCAGTCTCATCCGCAATCGCCCGCTGGCGGACAAACTTCGCACGGCGCGCGGTGCATCAGGCTATTGGGACGCTCGCCACCTCCAAGGTAAACAACGCCTCGCATCGCTCGAGGAGAAGGCAAAGACGGGCTCCGTGCCGCGACCGCGCGCCAGCATGCTGGCGCAATTCGCAGCGGGAGACTTCGAACCTGCCTTTCGCGAACTCGAGCGTATTGCCAACGGCCCAACGGAAGACAAGATGTACCGGCTTCCCTGCGGAGCTGAATACGACGAGGTGAGAGGCTCATCCCGCTTCGCTGCCATTCAAAAGCGCATGGGATCCATGCCGGAGTGATGCCCTAAAAATCCAAGCGCGCGCTCAGCTGCATTCGCCAGCGTGATGCGTCAGTCACTACATACTTGCGGCTCGGCAATGGACTGGCCACAGAGTAGCGGGGACGGTTGGCCAGCGCATCCCAACCGGACACCGAAAACAAGCCGAGCCCTTCTCCGGTCGCCGTCTCGCGCACGACCCCCCAATCGCGTCGCAACAGGTTTGGCAGGTTGAAGATGTCCACGCCAACCTCCGCTCCACGCACGGTTCCAAGCCGCACCCGTTTCGCCAACCGCATGTCGAAGCTGGTGACAGGAGGATTCCGACAGGAGTTGCGTGCCATGATCTGCCCGCGTTGCTCGCGGAGGCACCCCTCGCCTTCGATGAACGCGTTGAGGGCGGCATAGAACGACGGCTCGGACAGGCTTATTCCGAGTGAATCTCGTGGGATGTGGGCGAGATCGTTGGCGAATCCGTCGGCATTGGCATCACTGCGCGAGGGGAAAACATCATGGCGCACAGCATATGCGTACGGGGTGCCGGATCTCGCGCGCAAGAACGCAGAGGCGGCTACGCCCCATGCGGTCGGGATGACAGCCGTGACGACGAAGTTATGGGGGATGTCTCGCGAGGAGCGCCTGAGGCGGCGCGCCATCATGCTGCCGTCAATCGGATTGCTCGTCATGATGTTTGGGGCCAGGGCTCCGCTGAAGCTCATGACGTCTTCGGAGCGCGACCAGTTGTACCCCACCTGGAACAGCCCGGCGGCCCACTTCTTCTGCAACTCGATGGTGACGGAGGTCGAGCGGTCGGCCGAGCGGTTCTCGAAACGATAAACGGATCTGAATGATGCACTATCGCGCCGCGCAGGGATGTTTTCGAAATCTGCGCCCTTGTTCGTGATCCTGCCGTACATGACACGGCCCTCGGCGTTGATTCCCACCGAGTCGAGATTGATGTCTCGCAGGAAGGGCGTGTTCCGCGTCCTGGTATGAATGACATCCAGGGACGCGGACATGCCATTACCCACCTCGTGCTCGAGCCCGATGTCGTATTTCACCGCCTGCTGAAAGCGGAACTCAGGCGCAAAGATGGTGACGGCTGGTTTGGCCGAGGAAGGTGCGGAGTTGAGGCATTGCTTCGGCCGCTGATCGATGTTGCCTGTCGGCTGGGGAACATTAGCGCCCGTGCAGACCAGGGTCGCCTGCTCCTGCCCGGTGTTCGCATGCGCACCGTTGACGTACGTGTACGGAGGGTGGCCAGCGAAACCGCCGACACCACCCCGGAGCATCCAATTGCGCTCTCGCCCGATGTCCCAGGCGAATCCGAACCGAGGCGACAAGACCGCGTTTCCGGATGGGAGGCGGTGCGTATCGATGCGGCCCAGCGCGGCATTCGCGAGCAGGACGGGGTTTGACGGGGGAGCGCCCAGAAACGGAGTGTCCACACGAATGCCAGCCGTGAGCGTCAGGTGCGGCGTCGCGCTCCAGCGGTCCTGCACGTAACCCGCGACTTGATATGGCGAATAGTCGGCTACCGGTCCCTCGGGCCGGCGGTCGGACGCGAGTGCAACGTCGTATCGACTCGCAATGCCCTTCTCCAGCGCGTCGACACCGCCGAATGTCCAGAGGCCCCAGTGATTCAGAAATATGTCGTCGACGATGTGGAGAAACTGGCTCTGCATCCCGGCAGTAAGGAGATGATCGCCACGGCTCCATGTCACATTGTCGGTGAGCTCGATGATGCGTTGATCAGTTCGGGTATCCTGTGCGTTTTGGGTCGACCCTGTTGCGAGCGCCAGCCTGCTCGTGCCCCCTCCGATCAGGAAGATCGGTGCACGCGTAACCGAAGTGGCGTCGATATTCGACGTCGCATAGCTCGCGATCAGCTCGTTCGAGATAGCCCCCACGGTGCTGGTGGCCTTGAGGCGCGTGGTCACGTTCCGCACGCGCCGTTCCGCCCCACTGCGGGACAGCTGCCACCCATCGCGGGGCAGCCCGGTCCCACGTGCGATCGCGTCCACCCTGGCGTCCGAGAAATTGTTCGTGAGCTCCACGAGGTGCGCGCTCGCTGGTTGCCACGACAACTTTGTGAAGACGGTGGCATTCGGCTGCTGAAGGACGGGGACCTCCGCGCCGCCCGGATCGAACCCGTACCGATCGCGTATGATGCCCCGGATGCGGGACGCCACCGAGTCACTGGCGCCCACCGACGAATGGCTGACTGGAAAACCCGGCGCGGGGGTTTGTTGCGATTGTATGTCGGTGGCGAAGAAAAAATGCAGGCGGTCGCGAATGATCGGGCCACCGGCGCTGACGCCGTACTGGAGGTTCGTGAACGCATCGATCTTCCGGCCGGCAGTGTCACGGCCAACGAGGTCAGTGCGACTCAGCGACACGAACGTCGATCCCCGGAACTTGTTGGTTCCCGACCGCGTGACTGCGTTGATGAGACCTCCGGAAAATCCACCCTGCCGAACGTCGAAGGGCGCGATGAGAATCCGCAGTTCCTCCAGCGCTTCGAGGGACAGCGCGCGTGCACCAGTATTGGCCCCGGGCGTGACGTTGAGACCGAGGTAGTCGGACGCAGAGCCACCGTCCACCTGGATGGCGTTCAGGCGCGGGTGCTGCCCACTGATCGAGAGATTCGGTCCGGTGGCTTGGGGCGCCATGGCCAGCAGGAGCGTGAAATCGCGCTTCAACAACGGAAGGCTGCGCACGGCCTCTCCCGGAACGTCATGCACGGGTCCTCCCGCGCCTGCGTCGCGCAACGCGTCGTCGCGCACGACGATGCCGGTCAGACGCTGCGCGGCCTCCTCGAGTGTCACTCGGTGTTTGATCCGATCACCGAGGTGCAGCATGATGCCCGGCGTGGACGCGGGCAGAAACCCGATGGCTTTGGCTTCCAGGGTATACGGCCCCCCCACCGGGACGTTCTCGAACGAGAATGACCCGCGCGCACTCGCAACCGTATGTCGTCGGCGTCCAGTGCTCGAATCGATGAGCGACAGTCGCGCCTCGGCCAGGGGGGTGCCGGATGCCCTCACCACCGTACCTTGGATGGCCGCGCTAGCCACACCCTGCGCAGACCCGCGCGTGACGGGCCACGCGAGTCCGAGGGCAATGAGGATTGCCGTCACGCCAACGCGGCGACGTGCCAGCAGGCGACGAAAAAGGGGAAATCTCACCCGGTGAAGTTGTCGCGCGTCTGTATCAGCGACAATACGTCACGCGTCGACATCGATTGCGTTGGAGCGCCGCAGCGCGAGATGCGCCGTTCAGGGGTTGCCACTCCAGCCGACCACCACTCCGGCATCATTGATCGCCAGGGCCGCGCTTTTGCTGCGCCCAGGTACCACGCCGAGATCTCGCGGGGCACCCGACCCGGACCACAGAAGCGCGCGCCCACTCGCGTTGGTCCCTACCACCTGTCGCGTCAAGTTGATGCCGGATGCGGCCGTGAAGAAACTCCCGGATGCCGACGCCTTCCGCAGGTCCACCGGAATTACCGAATCGAGCCACCACACGGGATGCTCTGCGTCCGGAGCACACCCGACCGTGGTCAGTAGCACGACACACTCCTCCGGTTGCGGGTAGCAGTCGTCGTAGTAGTCTGCATCCGCGCATCCTATGCTTTTGCCCACGGTCTCTCCCGCGGCGTTGATCGCCACCACCCATCCGGCGTCGTCCCCGCTCATTGGAGCGAGCGAGCGAAATCCCGTCGTCGGGCTCCACACATACGGTCGCACGCCAGCCTGTCCCCCAACGACACCTGCCTGGCTGATCGCCAACGCCGCCCCCAATTCGCTTCCAGGGACCTGCCGCATCCCAGTCGCTTCCGTCCAGATGAACGACCGCGGCGCACGCGAGGCGCTTCGGCTCCACCCCACGATCTGGCCGGCATCATTGATGGCGCGCGCCTCTGACTCCACGTCTCCGGGGAGGGTGCCAAGATCCTGAATCGCCCCGGCGGCATTCCACGACACCGCGTGCCGCTTCCCATCGCCGGCAATCGCATATCCCACCACGCGTCCGCTGCTGTTCACCCCGAAGGCGCCACTACTTCCCGTGGTCGTGAGCCCGCCGAGATCGACGAGCACGGCTCCCGACCCAGGCGGCCGCACGAACGCATGCGAGAGCGAGTCCGCCACTGTGGAAAGCGTGCCGGCGACGTGCCCCGCCGGGCTCACCGCGGTACCCGTGCTCATCACGAAACCAGGCAACACGCCCAGGTCCGTCATGCCCCCGGCCGCCGTCCACATGAACGCGCGCGCGCCTGCGGTGACGACGATCGAACTCGAACCGACCTTGCCGTTGCTCGTCGCACTCAGCGTGGCGGTGCCTTCCCCGCGCGCTATCAGCTCGCCGGCTGCGGATACGCTCACGACGGCCGGATTCGAGCTGGCGAACGTCGGGATGGCCGTGACCTGCACGCCATCCGAGTCCCTCGCCACGGCGACAAGCCTGGATACCGTTCCCAAGGCTAACGACGCCGGCGACAGGAGGCTGATCGTCTCCACCGGGCCAGGCCCGTGCACCGTGATCACCACGCTCGCGGACTTCGAGCCGCTGGATGCCGTGATCGTCGCTGTTCCGATGCGTATCGCCGAGACGAGTACCTGCTTGGAAGGCGTGGGGGTGAGACGCACGACGCCCAGATCGCTCGTGCTCCAGGACACTGGCCCGCTCACCAGCAACCCACCCGAATCCCGAAGCTCGGCACTCAGCGCTACCGATCGAAAGAGTGCCATCGACGGTACCGAACCTGGCCTGATGATGACGACAGCGACGTTGTGCCCGCTGTTCGCTGTCTTGAAGGGCTCCGTCACGCCATCGCGGCAACCGGCCGAAACGCACGCGACGACCAACGTGCACGAGAGAAGCCCGCGCAGCGAAAGAGGGCACGCTCGCCCGGATCCCTTCCGGTACGCCACAGTGGCAACGTCGGTTCGAAGCATTGGATCTCCAGTCGTGTTGCGATGTGTGCGACACACCCGGTGTGGGCGGGTTCGACAACATCCCTCTCGATCGTATACACGAGAAGCCGCGCCAACTCCCGACATTGCGCCATGACAATCCTCAATGTCGGGGTTTCCCGTCGGTTGTCGTGTTAGGTGATGACACGAACACTCACGGAGACTTCCTCATGCGCTCATCGCCGCTCGTCCGCTCGGCATTCTTTCTCGCCTTCCTCACGTTGGCGTGTCGCGCCGGCGATACGTCGGCTCCCGCGACGCCCCCACCCCATGCTGTCGAAATGGTGGTCGCCGCAGCGTCGCCCACCGCGACATCGTCCGTCGTCGGGAGCGCCGTGAGCGAGTTGCCGGCCGTCGTCATTCAAGATGTGCGCGGCGTGCCCCTCGCCGGCGTACCCGTGACCTTTGCGGTCACACGTGGTGGTGGCGCGATCGTCGGTGTGACGACGACAACCAAGGTCGTCACCAATGCGATCGGCGTCGCGACGCTTGGGTCGTGGACAGTGGGGTCACGGCCGGGACCGAATGAGGTAACAGCGACCGTCGCGTCGGTTCCATCCGTGCGCTTTGTGGTGAATGCCGTCGTGGGACCGCCCGCCGCGATACGAAGAATCCAGGGTGACGATCAATTCGCGCCGGCGGGCAGCATGGTCGCCGTCCGGCCGGCCGTGCGCGTGGTGGACGCGCTCGACAACGGCGTTTCGGGCGTCGCGGTGACGTTCGCCATTGCCGATGGCGACGGTACCGTCACGGGAAGCGCCGTCATCACCGACTCCGCGGGCCTTGCTGCTGTCGAGAGTTGGACCCTGGGGTCAGCCCTGCATCAGAGCCTCGCCGTGACGGTGCTCGGCCTTGATCGCGTCCTGTTCGTCGCCGAAGCCATGCAAGGCATTTCAGCCTGCGTGCCCTCGGCTGTTCTCGCCGACGGCATGAAGACATCATCCGCGTTGACTTCGCGTAGCTGCAGGGGCGCCGACGGTCGCTTTCTCGAAACGTTCACTGTGTTGTCGACCCGGATGGAGTCCTACGAGTTCACCCTCGTCTCCAGCGATTTCGACACCTATCTCGAGCTTCGCGATGAGCGCGGACGGCGACCCGTTGCCAATAGCGACGGTGATGGCTCGGTCACGTCGTCGCGTGTGAAGGCCATCCTTCCACCGGGCACTTTTACGGTGGTCGTATCCAGTGCACAGCCGGAACGTGTGGGGAGCTACACGATTGCGTATACCCTCGCGTCGAGCGACGTCACCGGATGCGTCGCAACGGCAATCGCGCGCGGAGCCATCACGACACAACAGATCATCACGCGTACGGACTGCGTCAACCCGCCCCGGTCCGAAGATCGGTATCGCGTATGGATCGCGGCTCGCACCTCCCTGGCCATCCACCTCGAGGACTGGTCCTACTCGGAGCAGTACTTCGAGGTGTCAGATAGCAAGGGGGCGGTACTCGAGATGTCCCGAATGACGAGCTTTTACAACTACGAAGTCCATTTGATCGCCCCGGCGGACGGGTACTACTACATCACTGTCGTTGGTGGACCGTTCGAATGGGGGATCTCCTACACGCTGGGCGTGAGATGAGGGTCACACGGGATCGCGTGATCGACGCGATCCTCGAGGCGCTCGATCGCGCGTACGGGCTTTTACTCTTCCCGCGGCCGCGGCGGTTTGAGTACCCAGGCGTCTGAAAAAGCGTTGTTCTGGTAGTCACCGCCGAAGATCACCATCCCTCGCGAGCCCGGGAGCAGCGCGGCACTCGCCCCGGAGCGTGCCGCGGGTGAAGGTTCGGCTGTGCGGATCTGATGCCAGCGACAATTCCCAACGTCCCTGAGCAATCCATGCAGGCGCCAAACGGATCGCGTGTGCTGGGCGCTCGCCTCCATTCCGCCAAAGAACGTCCAGTCGTCTGACGTGAAATCGAGCGCGGAGGCGGGCTGCATGAGTGCCGGATGATCTCCCGCGCAAGAGACAGGATGCCACGCGGCAGGTGCGTCGCCGGCCGCGTGGTCGAGCGCCCATAAGTCTCCCGTGATGACGGCGTTCGACCTGCCTCCAAAGACGTAGAGCCGGCCAGCTGCGGTGTCGTATGCGGCGACGTACGCGTCGCGATGGACGGGAAAGCCGGCCGACGTGTCGGGCAGCAGTTGAGACCACGCGCCGCTCGTGAGCGTGGAGTCGTCGAACGCAAGCACCCAGGTGTCGTGAAAGTTTGGATAGCTGCAGTCATTGCCGGCAAAGACGATCAACCGGCGGCGTGACGCGTCGAACACCTGATCGAACGCCGCGCGTGGCGGAGGCAACGGTCCGCGAATCCGTACGCGATCCCACACTGGATCGTGGCCAATGCCCGAAGCGTAGTTCAGCACCCACGTGTCGTTGGCACAAGGGGAGGTGAAGCCAAGCGCTCCGCCGTGGATGATGACGCGGTCGTGCATGGCGTCTGACGACGCGCCAAACAACCACCGTGGTCCTGGATGCGCTCCACCCGCCGGCTTCATTCGGGTCCACGATGCGGCGGCGCCTTTGCCCAGACCACGCAATCGCCAATAGGTCTCGCCCAACGGCACGAGGAGTTTTGCGTCGATGTCCCTCACGCCTCCGAACACGAGCAACGCGTCGCCGGTCGAGTCGAGGACCGCGCGTGCGCCGAAGGCGCCCGCAGCGCCGCGACCGCCGGGCGTCACCGCCTGCCATTCGAGAACGGGCGCCGTCGACGCGACAGTCCTTTCGCGCTGGGCGAGCCAGCCGACGATGCTCAGGACGGCGACAACTGCGAGCAGGGCCTTCCTATTAAAAGGGCGGCGCGGCGGCGCGGTGACGGGAGGCGGTGCCGACTCGAGCAATGCCGGCACGTCTTCCGCCGCGGGGTCATGCGTTCGAGTGAAGTGCCCCGGAACGGCTGGAACCCCCGGAGCGGC
>JBKJMP010000143.1:0-5055 GCA_046596395.1 Gemmatimonadaceae bacterium | reverse complement strand
CGACCGCCGCCTCATCGCACTGCTGGCCGAGCGGGTGGCGATCGGGCGCAGGACGGCGACGATCAAGCGCGCCGCGGGGCTGCCAATTCTCGACCCGCAGCGCGAGGCCGAGGTGATCCGACGCGCAGTCACGACGGCGCGAGAGCACGACCTGCCGGAAGAGGCCGTTCGCCAGGTGTTCTGGCATGTCGTTGGACTGTCGCGCCGGGTGCAGGAAGAGGCGCCGTGACGCGGATTGGGCGCGTGGCGATCGTAGGATTGGGGTTGATGGGAGGCTCCCTCGCGCGTGCGCTCGCCGCGCGCGATGTGAACGTGATCGGCTACGACCGCACCCAGGAGTCGCTCGACGCCGCGGTGCTCGAGGGAATCGTGCAGGAGCGGCTGGACGCATCACTGGAGGGCATCGAGCGCGCCGACGTCGTCGTGCTTGCGCTTCCGGTCGATGCCACGCTCGCGGCGATTCCGGTCATCGCGCCCCGGCTGGGCGGCACGCGACTGGTGATGGATCTCGCGAGTACGAAGCGGAGCATCGTGGAGGCGGCGGAGCGGGCGTCGATCGGTGCGCAGTACGTTGGCGCGCATCCGCTCACCGGCAGTCATCGCTCGGGGTGGCGGGCCTCGCGCGCTGGTCTCTTCGATGAGGCGCGCGTCTTCCTGTGTCCCACCGCCGTCACGTCGCCGGAGGCATTGGCGCTTGCGGAGGCGTTGTGGCGCGGGCTCCGCGCCGGGGTCGAGGTGCTGGACGCGGCGACGCACGACATCCAGATGGCGTGGCGCAGCCACCTCCCGCACGTCCTCTCGGCGATGCTCGCCCGCACGCTGCACGAGGCCGGCATTCAACGTTCTGCGCTCGGGCCTGGCGGACGCGACATGACGCGGCTGGCTGGAGGGGAGCCGTCGATCTGGACGTCGATCGTGGAGGACAATGGCGAAGCGCTGGGGAGCGCGCTCGATGCGCTCGAGCAGCAGTTGCATGCCTTCAAGCAGGCGTTGGGAGCACGTGACACGGCGGCCACCAACGCATTCCTCATGACCTCGCGGACCTGGTTCGATGGAGATCCGCAGGCCGCGCGGGGCGGCTCGTCCTGACGAATCACCGCGCGTATCTTTGCGAATGCATGCTGCTGCCGGGCTCCCGCCCGCCCTGCGGGTTTCGGGGCTGAAGAAATCGTTCGGCGACGTCGTCGCCGTCGATGGGCTCGACCTCACGGTGGGCGCTGGCGAGTGCTTCGGCCTGCTCGGCCCCAATGGCGCGGGGAAGACGACGACGATCGAGATCTGCGAAGGTCTGACCGAGCCCGATGCCGGTGACATCGAGATCCTCGGACGACGTTGGAAGGACGATGAGCGCGCGTTGCGCGAACGACTCGGCATCCAGCTACAGGAGACGCAGCTCGCGGAGAAGCTGACGGTCGAAGAGACGATCGCGTTATTTCGTAGCTTCTACAGTCGAGGGCGCGACGTGGAGGACGTGATTGCCGTCGTGCAACTCGGCGAGAAGCGGAAGGCACGCGTCGGCAAGCTGTCGGGGGGACAGAAGCAGCGTCTCGCACTGGCGTGCGCGATCGTCGGCGACCCGGAGCTGCTGTTCCTCGACGAGCCGACGACCGGTCTCGACCCGCAGGCGCGCATCCAGCTCTGGGATCTCATCAACGACCTGAAGTCCAGCGGCCGTAGCATCGTGCTGACGACGCACTACATGGAGGAAGCGGAGCGGCTCTGCGACCGCGTGGCGATCGTCGATCATGGCCGGGTGATCGCCATCGGCACGCCGAGGGCGTTGATCGCGTCGCTGGGCGCGGAGTACGTTGTGGAGTTTACGTCGCCGATGGCGCCGGCCGGTGCGCTGGATGCAGAGTTGCTCGGCGCGCTCGATGGCGTGACAGCAGTTCGCGAGCACGAGGGGCGATGGACGATGGAGGTGCGTGAGCTCGCGCGCTCAGTGCCCGCCCTGCTCGGCGCGTTACGCGAGCGCGGGTTGGAGCTCGGCGAATTGGCGACGCATTCGGCGACACTCGAGGACGTGTTCGTCTCGCTCACGGGAAGGCAGCTCCGCGATGTCTGACCCGGCGAAGCGGTCGTGGCGCGATGGGCCGCTCGCGCAACTCACGATGGTGCGGCTGCGCGAGTTCCTGCGCGAACCCGAGGCGGTATTCTGGACGTTCGCCTTTCCGGTGATCCTGGCGCTCGGTCTCGGGATCGCGTTCCGGAACAAACCGGCGGACGTCGTGAAGGTGGCAGTGATTCGGGGGAGCGCCGCGAACGATTCGCTGGCGATGCAGGTGGCAAAGTCGCCGGGACTGATGGTGCTGGCGATGGATGATTCGACGGCGGCGCGTGCGCTGCGGACGGGAGAGATCGCGCTCGTTGCGTCTCCGCGCGCGGGGGGCGGCGTCGATTACCGCTTCGACGACACCAGGCCGGAAGGCCGCTCGGCGCGCTACCTCTTCGACGATGCGATGCAACGCGCGGCGGGGCGTACGGATCCCGTGTCGTTCTCGGAGGTGAAGGTGCAGGAGAAGGGCTCACGCTACATCGATTTCGTGGTGCCCGGGTTGCTCGGCATGAACATCATGGGCGGTGGTATCTGGGGGCTCGGCTTTGCGATCGTCGAGGCGCGGCGCAAGAAGCTGCTCAAGCGGCTCGTGTCCACTCCAATGCCAAAGTCGCACTATCTCGCGTCGTTCGTGCTGTCGCGCTTCTTCTTCCTCATTCTCGAGGTGGTCGTCCTGGTGGGCGCGGCGGCCCTGCTGTTCGACGTCCCGGTGCGCGGGTCCCTGCTGCAACTGATGGTGGTGTGCTTCGCGGCGGCGCTGGCGTTCGGGGGGATTGGGCTGCTGGTGGCGGCGCGGGCGCGGACGATCGAGGGCGTGTCCGGGCTGATGAACCTCGTGATGATGCCGATGTGGGTGCTCTCGGGGGTGTTCTTCTCGTCGAGCAACTTCCCCGCTGCGGCGCAGCCGTTCATCCAGGTGCTGCCGCTCACGGCAACGAACAACGCCCTGCGCGCGACGATGCTTCAAGGGGCGGATTGGGTGGCGATTGCGCCATCGCTGGCGATCATTGCGGCATGGCTGGTGGTGAGCTTTACACTGGCGTTGCGGATGTTTCGTTGGCGTTGAGGATTTTCCGCGTAGCCGGCATGGAGGTCTTTCTATTGTACGCGTCGTACACCCTTCGGACTCCTCAGAATCCTCGAGAGCGTACTCGATTCTGCCACAAACGGATTTGGCGGGATTCGTCGGATGACCGCGCTCGAAGTCTGAGCTGCGTTTGCGAAACTGCGTATCCCTCGACTTCGCTCGGGGTAACAGCAGCGACAACTCCCGCCGCAGTCATCGAATGAATCCGTTGAAATCCGGATCTCGCCTATGCTGAGACAGTATTCGAGGACCGTGGGGAGCTATCCTCGAGTACGGCAGTCTTTATCCGTAAGGAAAGCCGTTTACACCAGCATGCCCGCGCTACCTCCTTTTTTGGGCGTCGTACCCCGTTCGGACTCCTCAGAATCCTCGAGAGGGTACTCGATTCTGCCACCAACGGATTTCGCGGGATTCGTCGGATGACTGCGGTTGCAGTTTCCAGAAAAGCGGTGAGCCGGAAGGTGCGAATGCTTCGCTTCGCTGGGGACCGCGAAGTTTTCGAGAAACGGCCTTCCACGACTCGAGCCGCAGTCATCGGACGAATCCGTTCAGATCCGGTTTCTCTTCGAGACGCAAACAGTATTGGAGGATCGTGAGGAGCTTACCTCCACTACGAATTCATTATCCGTAAGGAAAGCGGTTCACTCCAGCCGACTCGCGCTCCCTATTTCGGCGCCGCTCGTCTCCGTCTCACGACAAAGATCACGATCGCGGCACACGCCACCAACAGCGTGGACCCGATGCGAATTTCCGGCTGCTTGACCCACGCGAGGAGCCGTAGAGCAGTATCGCCGGCCGCGACGCCCACGTACACGAACGCGATCGACCACACCAGGCAACTGATGCCGCTCGCGATCGTGTAGAGGCCGATGGGCACCCGCGCCGCACCGCACGAGATGGGAAGCGGCAGCCGCAGGCCGTACGCAAAGCGCACGGCGAGCGATGCGCGCCAGGGATTTCTCCCGACGAGATCGAGGCCTCGGTCGAGCAGGTCGGACCAGCCCGGGAGACGTGCCCGCACCCAGTTGATCCGCCACATCCCGAGATAGTAGAGCCCGATCGACGCGATCCACGTGCCGACGGTGATGGCGACGATCACCGACTGCACGCGCAGCCCGCCGGAGCTCGCCGCGATGCCCCCGAGTATCGGGTTCACTTCCTCGAAGATGATGCTCGTGGCTCCGAGTGCCGTGTATTTCCAGATCCGCTCCAGCAGGCTCATGTCCGTGAGCAGGCTCACGTCCGTGGCGGCGGATTGCAGTATGCGGGCTAGGATACGACCATTCCTCCGTCTCTCGTCCGTGCGGATCTTCCCCGCATAATTTACGGCGCATGCGCACGGGCGCGCTGAGAGCCGGGGCCGGTGGCTATCTTCCGGGAGTCACGGCCCGTCGCCCAGCAGCAGGAGCGCGACGAGACCGGCGAGCAGGAGCAGGAGGCATCCGCAGCCCGGATTGCGCGGCACCCATCCTGGAAGTCGTGGCATGGACCGCAACTTAGCGAGACCGCAGGCATCCCCGTACTCGGCCAAGGCATGTTCGACGAGACCTACTTCACCTCGATCCTTCCCCAGGACGTTGTCGCCGCCGGCGGCCATCCCATCGTGGAAGTGCAGCTGATCAGCGGTCACTCGCACCGCATCCGTTCGGTGCTCGATACGTCGTCGCTTCGTGTGACGCTCGAGACGTACCTCGCGAAGGGAGACCTCGCGCACGAGCGGCCCCGCTTCGGCGACACGGATTCCGGGACCGTTCCGCGGGAAACGTTCCGCACGGTCGTCGCCTACCAGAGCATCGTCGCCATCGTGTTCGATCCCTCTGAGTCGCCGGCGCGCGTGCGACCCGGGTTCGCGAGTAATTGATCCCACGTCCGCCGGACGATGCGCTCGGACGCATCGTCGTGGTCGCGGCAG
>JBKJMP010000487.1:0-12370 GCA_046596395.1 Gemmatimonadaceae bacterium | reverse complement strand
AGCGATTCCTGATGCTGTCCATCTCGGGATTCGGCAGCGTCATGTGTTGGTGCAATGCGAACGTCGTGCCCGGAGAGGATGATGGCCGAAAGTCCACTTGGCGATCAATTCGGCAACATCGACATCTACTTGTTCGACCAGCTCCTGCGCGGACGAATCGCACCAGGGATGCGGGTGTTCGACGCGGGATGCGGCGGCGGTCGGAATCTCGTCTACCTCTTGCGGGAGGGGTACCACGTCTGCGGCGCCGATGCGAGTCCAGAGGCGATCGTGGAGGTACAATGCATGGCCGCGGCGATCCAGCCGCATCTCTCGCCGGGGAGTTTCCGCGTCGAGCCGCTCGAGTCGCTCTCCTTCCCCGACGCCTCTGCCGACGTCGTGCTCTGCAGCGCGGTCCTGCACTTCGCGCGCGACGACGCGCACTTTCTGGGGATGCTCGAGGGCGCGTGGCGGGTGCTCGCGCCCGGCGGACTGTTCTTTTGTCGGCTGGCGTCGTCGATCGGGATGGAGACGCGTGTTGAACGCCTCGAGGGGCGGCGGTTCCTGCTGCCCGACGGCTCGATGCGGTACCTGGTGGACGAAGCGCTGCTCGTCGACCTCACGCATCGGCTCGGAGGGCAGTTGATCGATCCCTTGAAGACTACCGTCGTCCAGGATCAACGATGCATGACGACATGGGTGTGCAAGAAGCTGAACTGAATCTTGCACGCGTCGTACGCGGGGAGGGCTCCTCAGAATCCTCGAGAACCGTGTCGGCGCGACCCTCCGTCGATTAGACACGATTCGTTCGATGACTGCGATTGAAGGTGACGAACGTTCTCCTTCGACTGCTCGACGGGATGGCCGGCGCGACTCGGTGAGAATCCGGGGTCCGTTCCTTCGTGATACTGACGGCGCAGCACGACCACCCCGGCGTGCTGCACTCCGCCACGAGGAGCATGCAGCGACTGTCTACCCGTGAGCCGGCCACGTGGACGCGCGGACCGGCCCCGACGCACGCATTGGACCTACCCGCGATCGTTGCGAGAGCGGTGACGCTGCGCGAACGACTGCGTTCCGGCAGCGAACCGGTTGCCACCGTGCTCGGCGCCGACGTCGGCGCGCAGCTCTCGCGATGGGTGCGCGCCACCGGTGGCGACGTTGAAACGCTCGAGCGACGCCTCGCTTGGGATGGGCGTACGCTGGACGGCGCCCTCGCGGCCATTGCCGCGACACCCGCCGCAGCCGCGTGGCCCGGCTGGGCAGAGACTGTGGCAGAGATCTCGGACGCGGCGCGCGCGATCGGCGCCATTGGTTGGCCAGCGCCCGTGCCTCCTCCGCTCAGTGCCGCGGAGCCGCTGCCCTACGAATCGCTCCTGGTCCCTGCGGTACTCGTCGCGCGCGCCCGACTCGGCGCACGCCTCGCGAGCTCGGCCGATCCGCTCACGCTCGAGGCGCACCGCGATCTCGAGCGGGCGCTGCTCGAACGGCTATGCAACGTGGCCGCGCGCGCGGTCCACGAGCATTTCGAGCAATCGCTGTCCGTCGGGCGGCGACTTCAGCGGACGCTCGGACACGTGAGCACCGACTCACGCGAGCTGCACGACCGGTTCGTGGGGACACTGCTGATGGCCGGGCTCGCTCCGCTCTTCGAGCAGTATTCGGTGCTGGCGCGCCTGGTCGCAACGGTCGTGGAGCAACACGTTGCCGCGTGCGCGGAGTTGGCTCAGCGCATCGCGAGCGACCATGACCATCTCGCACAGACGTTCGCGCCGGATGGGCGGCTTGGTCTCGTCACGTCCGTGCGCGCGCACCTCTCCGACTTCCACAACGGCGGGCGGTCGGTTGCGATCCTCACGTTCGAGGGTGGCGCACGCGTCGTGTACAAGCCCAAGAGCCTCGCTCTCGATGTCGCGTTCTCATATCTCCAAGCGTGGGCCAATGCGCGAGGTGCGACGCCCGCGCTGACGTCGCCCGGAGTGCTGGACCGTGGCACCTATGGATGGGTCGCATGCGCGGAGCACGCGCCGTGCGTTGACGAGGCCGCGGCGGTGCGCTTCCACCAGCGCGCGGGCATGCTGATGGCGCTCGTCCATGCACTGTGTGGCTCGGACTGCCACCGCGGCAACCTCATCGCGGCGGGCGAACATCCAGTCCTCGTGGATCTCGAGACGCTGATGCACCACGAGGCCCGCGCGATGGGCGACGAGGAGCCGCTCACCGACGCCATGCAGACGGTCGTCACGCGCTTTCGCGATTCCATCCTTCGCACGGGCTTCGTTCCGCGCTGGGATTTCAGCGGCGAGGGCTCGGCGTTCGACGTCAGCGGGCTCGGAGGAGGCGCGGGTGCCACGCGCACGCAGGAGCTGTGCTGGCGCGACGTTGGCACCGACGCGATGCACCTCGAGATGGCGGACGTGGTCTCGTCCTTCGACGACTGCACCCCCATGCTCGACGGGCGTCCGCTGTCTGCCGGCGACTACGTCGATGCGCTCGCGGCCGGGTTCGAGCGGACGTACGGCGTCCTCATCGCACATCGCGCTGACTTGCTCGCCGACGACGGCCCGATTGCGGCGTTCCGGGGCTGTCCGGTGCGATTCATCTTCCGCCCGACGATCGTGTACTCGCTGCTGCGCGACCAGGCGCTCGCACCGGAGGCGCTCACGAGTGGTGTCTCGCGCTCGATCGTGCTCGAGTCGCTTGCGCGCGGCTTCATGGGGGGTGGCGACCGTCCGGACGCATGGCCCATCCTCGCCGCCGAGCTCGAGGCAATGGAGCGTCTGGACGTGCCGCACTTCGTCGGTGCCTCGGATAGCGACGCGTTGCCCATCGGCGAGACGACCGCGATCGCCCACTACTTCGAGCGTCCGAGTTACCACGCCAGCCGCGCGAAGGTCGCCGCGATGGACGCCGCGGATCTCGGCCGGCAGGTGGACGTGCTGCGCCTCGCGTTCGTGGCGCGGTCTGCGCGCGCCGAGTTGGGGAGTGTGACGCTGGGCGATGGTGCAGTCGTCGCGCCTGTTGCCGCGACCGATGACGCGCTCATCGCTGGTGCTGCCCGCATCGCCGACGAGATCGCCGAGCGGGCCGTGCGTGGACGCGACGGGAGCGCCGCCTGGCTGGACATCGGTTACACGCGGCGCGCCGATCGATTCCAGCTTCAGCCAATGGGCATCGATCTTTATGACGGTGCCACTGGCATCGGCCTCTTCCTCGCGGCCTACGAGCGCGCGACCGGCGACGACCGGCATCACGCGCTCGCACTCGGCGCCATGGCGCAGGCACGACGTCCGGGGCGGTACCTCGAGCGAATGGATATTGGCGGCATCAGCGGTATCGGCTCGGTGATCTACGCGCTCGTGCGCGTCGCTCGGTTCATCAAGGAGCCGTCACTTCTCGACGATGCGCTGCGGATGTCGGGTCTCATCGATGTCGATGCGATCGCTGCCGACCGGCATCTCGATGTCATGAGCGGCACCGCCGGTGCGCTGCTGGGGCTCCTCGCGTTGCATCAGGCGTTCGGGAATGCCGCCGTGCTCGAGCGCGCGCGTGTGTGTGGTCGGCACCTCGTGGCCAATTGTCATCCGGAGCGAAGCGAAGGATCTGCACGTGGAGCGCGAGGGTCATGGAAGACGCTCGACGGCCGGCAGCTCGCGGGTTTCTCGCACGGCGCGTCCGGCATCGCGCACGCTTTGCTGCAGCTGCACGCGATCACCGGCGACGAGGATCTGCGTCGCGCGGCCGAGGAGGGATTGGCGTTCGAGCGTCACGTCTTCTCCGCGGATGCGGGAGCGTGGCCCGACCTGCGGGCTGATGGCGCGGCGCGATACGAGAGCAGTTGGTGCAACGGTGCTGCTGGCATCGCGCTGGCTCGGGCCGCCGTCGCCCCGATGATCGACGTCTCTCACATTCGCGATGACATTGAGCTTGGTACCAGCGCGGTGATCGCGGCGGGATGGGATGGCGTCGATCACCTGTGTTGCGGAAACGTCGGCCGGATCGAGGCGCTTCTCGTGGCGTCGCACCGATTCAGCCGCCCCGGCTGGCGTGCCGCGGCCTTGGCGGGCGCCGCGCAGGTGATGGCGCGCCGCAATGCATCAGGCGGATTTCGCCTGTTCCAGAACCAGCCGGAGTTCGTGTACTCCCCGGGATTCTTCCGCGGCGCAGCCGGTATCGGCTACGGGATGCTCCGCCTGGCTCGACCTGCAGTCCTGCCGTCGGTCCTCCTCCTGGAGTGACGGGCAGTTCACGATCGCGACGCACGATCGGCCGCCCTGCGTCGCTGAGCCATTAGGCGTGTGGCCACCACCCATGTTCCGAGGCAGAACCATGATGAACGAGCAGATCGAAACCGTCCACACGAAGATCCAGAATGATCCGGCCCTCAAGCAGCGCCTCGAAGGCGTCGCGGACGAAAACGGATACGTCAACCTTCTGGTCGAGGTGGCGAACAACAGCGGCATCAAGATGTCCGCAGCGGACGTGAAGGCGACGCTGCAGAAGGTCCGGGCCAGCCGCCCCGTGTCGAGCGCCGAGCTGAATGACTCACAGCTCGAAGCAGTCGCCGGTGGTGGATTCTTCTCACAGTGGTACTACGAGCGCTACACGTCCGGCCTCGTGAGGTGCTAGGCTGCAGGTAGTGCTGTCATCCCGAGCGCAGTGCCCTCGCTCGGGGTGACACGGCCCTGTTTGTTGTACCAGTGCGACCATCGTGTGGCGTTGGGGAGTGGCTCGTTGCCCATTGGGTGCGCTCGAGTACACCTTGTCGGGGCGCACGCCGACGTCGGCCGTGAACTTCGACACCCCGCCCTGGGTTCTCGTGATACGGAGCAGCCTCTTCCTCGCGACGACGTTCTCACTCGTCGCAGCGCTCGCACAGGCGCAGCAGCCGGTCCGCTCCGGCAACCCGATCCTCGCGGGATGGTACGCGGATCCCGAGGCCCACGTCTTCGAGGGCCGGTATTGGATCTATCCGACCTACTCCGCCCCATACAACCAGCAGACGTATCTCGACGCGTTCTCCTCGCGTGACCTCGTCGCGTGGACGAAGCACCCGCGCATTCTCGACACCGCCAACGTGTCGTGGGCGAAGCGCGCGGTGTGGGCGCCGTCGATCATCCAGAAGGATGGCTGGTACTACCTGTTCTTCGGCGCGAACGACATCCAGAGCGACGCCGAGCGTGGCGGCATTGGCGTCGCGCGAGCGCGCACGCCCAACGGGCCGTTCGCCGACTACCTCGGCAAGCCGCTCGTCGACCGGTTCCACAACGGCGCACAGCCCATCGACCAGTTCGTGTTCAAGGACAAGGACGGCGCGCACTACCTCATCTATGGCGGCTGGCGGCACTGCAACATCGCGCGGTTGAACGACACGTTTACCGGATTCGTGCCCTTTCCGGACGGTACCACGTTCAAGGAGATCACGCCGGCAGGATACGTCGAAGGCGCGTTCATGTTCCTGAAGGACGACAAGTACTACTTCATGTGGTCCGAGGGCGGTTGGACAGGACCCAACTATGCGGTGGCCTACGCCGTTGGGACGACGCCCTTTGGCCCGTTCGAGCGCGTGGGCAAGATCCTCCAGCAGGATTCCACGGTAGCGACGGGGGCAGGGCATCATTCCATCCTTCACGCCCCGGGCTCGCCCAACTGGTACATCGTCTATCATCGCCGCCCGCTCGGCGAGACTGACCGCAACCACCGCGTCGTGAGCATCGATGCGCTCCGGTTCGACGCGCGCGGGATGATCGAGCCTGTCGTGATCACGAAGGAGGGCGTCGCTGCCGACGTGTTGCCGCCACTCGAAGGCGCTCACGCGCACAACGACTTTGTGCACCCGCGCCCGCTGCGCGATGCGCTCGACCGCGGCTTCGCGAGCGTTGAGGCGGACGTGCACCTCGTTGGGGGACGCCTGCTGGTCGCACACCACAAGGACAGCGTAGACGCGACGCGAACGCTCGAGGGACTCTATCTCGCTCCGCTCCGCGAGTACGCGCGTCAGCACGGCGGACGCGTACAGGCCGGTGCGCAGCCGTTCATGCTGCTCATCGACGTGAAGTCGGATTCGGAGGCGACGTACGTCGTCCTCGATTCCGTGCTCCGGAGCTACGGCGACATCCTGACTCGCTTCGAGGGGAAAGACGTTACGGAGGGTGCGGTCACGGCGGTCGTCTCCGGCAATCGCGCAATCGGCATGATGCGCTCCGCGCGCGTGCGCTACGCCGGGATCGATGGCCGGTTGAGCGATCTCAATGCGTCGCCGCGCGCGTCAGCGGCGCTCTTCCCCATCATCAGCGACTCGTGGGAGAAGATCACGAAGGTGAAGGGTGACGCACCCGTTTCTGCCGAGGCGCGCAGGGAGCTCGCGCGCGTCGTGGCCCTCGCGCACCGTGGTGGCCAACGCATTCGCTTCTGGGCAACACCGGACACGCCGGCAGTCTGGACGCTGCTCAGCGAGGCCGGCGTGGACGTCATCGGAGCGGATGATCTCGATGGTCTCCATGCCTTCCTGACGCGCCGCTAGTTGTCATCCTGAGCGAAGCGAAGGATCTGCTTCCGGCTACTTGCTGACCTTCTTGAACACGATGCCGCGTGCCCTTCCGTTGCCGGCGTCAAACCCGGTGACGTTGCCTTCTGCATTGCGGCGGAAGACGACCGAGCTGACGGGCAATGTTGCGGAGAAGGAGTCTCCATTGGTGTACGTCAGCGGGACCGGCCCGAAACGACGGTGCCGGATGACGAGTTGGCCGCCCTCGACACTCAGATCGTAGAATGTCTCCAGCTCTTCGCTGAAATAGCGACCAGCGAAGCCGGTGAGGTCGACTGTCTTCTCTACGACTCGGCGACCGGGGTGCTGTCCGTCCTGGTGGAACGTGATCCCTTCCACCGTACTGTCCGCTGCCGTGTTGAATGCGATGCGCGCAGGCGCGCCGACCACGTCGAACGAGGTCGTGGACGTGGCACGCAGCGGCAGCGCAGGTTGGCCCGGAACCTGGAGTCGCAGCTGACCTCCCTGCAGATCCACGGTGAGCAGCAGGCCGCCGAGCGTCGTCATCTCGTACTTGCCCGCATAGCGGCGAAGCGTGGCCGCGGGCACGTCAACGCCCGAGGCTCCGGCCGCGGTCGCTCGTTGGGGCACCGCTGTCATGTGCTGACCAAAGAAGGCGTCGGCCACGACGCCCGCGATTCCTCCAGGCACACCCTGGTAGTTGCTGAACACGACGTATCCGGCGTCGAGGTCCGGGTAGTATACGAACGTCGAGCTGTGCGCGACGTCGTTGCCGCCGTGCTGCCAGCGACGCAGGCCGCGGGTCGAGTCGAGAAACACGCCATACCCGTAGTTCGACGGCTTCCCGTCGTTCAACACGAATGACGTCGTCATCTCCTTGATCACCGCCGGCCCGCCCAGACCTCCGGTTTTCAGGTTGCGCATCCACTTTGCGACGTCGCCCGGCGTCGTATAGATGCCGCCCGCGCCCGCAGACCCGTAGAGATCTCGCACTTCCAGAAAACCGCCGTCGCCGGGGATGTAGCCGATCGATCGACTCGGTATGACCTGACCGGGATTCTTGCGCACCCACGTCTTGGTCATGCCCAGCGGCAGGAAGACTTCGTCGCGCATCCATTCCGAGAATGGACGGCCGGTGACTCGCTCCAGCACGATCGTCGCCAGCGAGAACGCCGAGTTGTTGTAGTTGAACTCCGCGCCGACCTCGTTCTGCAGCGACGGCTGCCGGTTGATCACCTTGATGACTTCGTCCGGTGCGATGTAGTCGCCCTCCAGCACCTGCCGGCCCTCGATGATCAGCGTGTTGATGAACTCTCGGTAGCCCGTGGTGTGCGTCAGCAGATGACGCACGGTGATCACCTTGCCGAAATCTTTCAGCTCGGGAATGTGCTTCCGCACGTCGTCGTCGAGCGAGAGCTTGCCCCGCGACGCAAGCAGGGTGAGCGCGAGCCCCGTGAACTGCTTCGACGAGGAACCGATGTTCGTCGGCGTCTCGGCCGTGAATGGCATCCCGTGCGTGAGGTCCGCGGCGCCGTATCCTTTCACGAACGCCAGCTTCCCGCCCGTGATCACGCCGACGACGGCTCCGGGAGTGTCCTTGTACAACTGGGCGGCGGCTTGGTCCACCTTGCCTTCCGGTGAGGTCGCCACCGGCTCTGACCGCGTGAGCTGGACACGCACGGCTCCGCCTTTGCCGGCCGTCGCGGGCGTCACCTCGATCACGTAGCGGCCTGCCGTGTCCGTGGCGAACGCAAACGACTCCGGGCCGCCTCGCCCGACACGCCCCACTCGCTGGACACGCTTCCCTGCCGGGTCCGTGATCGTCACGGTGGCGTCCACCCCGTCCTGATCGACTCGGCCCGCGACGAAGTGCTTGTTCGGCAAGTTCAGTTCATACCGCAGCGCACCGTCAGCGAGCGTGGCGCGTACGGGTGCACCCACCTTCAACTGATGCGCCGCCTGAGCGCGGACGTTGCCGACGCAGAGAAGAAGGAGCACACAGCTGCTATTGATGGCGCTCATTTCCGATCCTGGAAGATGGGGTCTAGTGGTCCACCAATGTGGTATACCACTAGGCCCCGCGCAATATGAAGACGCACACCTCCCTGTGGCGGACCGAGTCTTGCGCGCCAGCCCGCGCACTCCTTCGTACGCTGCTCGAGGAACCACACCCAGCCGAATCCATAGTCGCCGACGTCGGTCGTGCGACCGTAGCCGGCATGGACGAACGAGAGCAAGGTCCGGCCTCCGTCGAGCGGGGCGAGCCCGAAGGTGATGGTCTGTCCGCCAACGGACGCGTCGCCACGCCAGTCGGGCCAGTCGAGCACGAGCTTCTCGTCCTGCACGAACCCTTCCAGCGAGGTGCTCCCGCAGGTTGCCCATGACCAGACGCCAGTGATCGTCCACGAGCTCGCGCTGGCGCGGGGTGTCCAGGTCGCCGGCCACCTCCGCGTACTGCTTGAGGACATGGAGCCGAGCACGGGATACTGCGCCTGCCGAGGCCGCACCTATCGCGCGGCTTGGGCAACTTCCAGCATTGGACGCATGCGAACCTATCAATTCTTACGGACGCTGCGCTTCTGCTCCGTGGCGTTTCTCACCCTTCCCTGGTTCGTGCTCTTCTTGACGTGGCTCCAGCCCGTCTGGGGGGGCGCGTTCGCCGTAGTGCTCGCCGTCGTGCTCGCGCGGTATGTCGCCAGCGTCCGCAACGCGCCCGTCGCGCCCGCGATGACCGCGACACTGCCAACCCGCGACCGCATCACCAGCAGTTCGCTGGCCTTCCTCATCGCTCTTGCGATCGGCTGGGTCTTGCTCAGCGGTGCCGGGGGGCTGGGACACCAGAACCTCCCCGACTGGAACAACAAGAACGCCCTCATGAGCGACCTCCTGCGGTTCGACTGGCCCGTGATCTACGAGGGCTCGCAGGTCCTCAACTACTATTTCGCGCTCTACCTGCCCGCGTCGCTGCTGGGGCGCTTCGCCGGATGGGATGCTGCCCAGTGGTTCCTCCTTGCAGAAGTCCTCGCGGGCACGATCCTCAGCTTGCTATGGGTGTACTCGTTTGCCGGCAGGCTCGGCGTTGCGGCATTACTGCTGTTCGTCGCATTCGGGGGACTGGACCTCGCGGGGTTCATGCTCATGCATCATCGCCTTCCACGCAGCGGCGCCGGAGTCGAGTGGTGGGCGAGAACGGTGCAGTTCTCAGCGAACACGGTACAACTCTTCTGGGTGCCGCAGCACAGCCTGGCCGGGTGGCTCTGCGCGTCGCTGATGCTCGACGAGGCCGTCCGTCGCCGCCGGGTCAGTTTCGCCGGACTCTTCGTCGGGCTGAGCATGCTGTGGTCACCGTTCGTCACCGTCGGCCTGATCCCCGTCGGAATCGCTACCCTCTTCATCGCCGAGCGCCGGTCGATCGCGTCGGTCGCGAATCTCCTGTTCCTGCCGTTGATCTCCCTGCTCACGCTTGCGTTCTATTGGCCACACCGATCCGGTGGCGACCTGGACGCGGGCGCCAACGTCTGGCTCGCGCACTACCAGTTCTCGAGCATCAGGCTGATAGGCGTGTTCCTGGTCCTCGAGGTGGGGATCTACCTCCTGCTCGTTGCTGCGTTCTGGCAATCGCTCGGTCGGGACTGGAAGGTGCTAACCGTCACCATCGCCATCTCGTCGCTCGCCTGGGTCATCGTGCCCGAACACGTGGGACATGGCGGCTTCACGATGCGTTCGTCGATCCCATCGCTGTTCCTGCTCTGCCTCGTGCTCGTGCACGTGTTGAGCTTCGAGGCGCACCGGCTCGCCCGCATCGCCATCGTGGGTTTGCTCGTGCTCGGTTCGGCGTCGGCTTTTCTGGAGATCTCCCGGTCGATCCGCCGATACCCGACGACGATTCCCGCCCCGCGTCCGGCCACGGGAGTGATGGGTCTTCGCGCGCGGCAGAAGGGCGAGTTCGTGATGCCCTACAATTCGCCGCTGTATCGCGTGTTCTTCCGCACGCCCTCATCATGAACGCGCGCGGAGCGGTCAGCGGCTTTCGAGCGTCGTTGCGGCGTACTGCTCCCGCAGCTCCCGCTTCTTGACCTTCCCCGTTCCCGTCCGCGGCAACGAGTCCACAAACACCACCTCGTCCGGGACCCACCACTTCGCGAACGCATCGGCGAGGTACGCCTTGAGCGCCGCGGCGTTGGGCGTCGTTCCGGCCTTGGGGACGCCCAGCGCCAGCGGACGCTCCAGCCACTGCCGATGCGGGACCGCAATGACCGCCGCATCGGCCACGTCCGGGTGTCCCATGAGGTGATTCTCGAGCAGCACGGAGCTGATCCACTCCCCGCCCGACTTTACCAGGTCCTTGCCGCGATCCTGGATCACCAGCTCGGCATTCGGGCCGATCGTCACGATATCCCCCGTGCGGAACCAGCCGTCCGCCGTGAACGATTCGTCGTTTTCACGCCCGTGATAGCCGCCCGACACCCATGGCCCGCGCACCTCGAGCTCCCCCATCGTCTGCGCGTCCCACGGAATGAGCCCCTCGTCGCCGCGCGCGCGAATCTCGATCATCGGCAACGGCTGCCCTTGCGTCGCCCGATAGCGGTGGCGCTCCTCGGCAGTCGCTCCTATCATCTCCGCCCGATCCGAGGTGAACGAGCCCACGGGTGACAGCTCGGTCATGCCCCACCCTTGCATGACGTGCAGTCCGTGCCGCTCCTCGAAGGCGCGGATCAGCGACTGTGGCGCCGCCGAGCCGCCGATGGTCATCGTGCGCAGCGCCGAGAGGTCGTGTTCGCCCTTGTGCGCGTCCAGGTAATCCAGGATGCCAAGCCAGATCGTCGGCACGCCAGCCGTCACCGTCACGCGCTCCGCTGCCAGAAGCTCGACCATGCTCGCGGGGTCGAGGTACCGATCGGGGAGGACGAGCTTCGCCCCGACAAGCGCTGCGGAGTACGGAATGCCCCACGCATTCGCGTGGAACATCGGGACGACCGGAAGAACCGTGTCGGTACAGGAGAGTCCGATCACGTCCGGGGTAATGGTGACGATCGTGTGGAGCACCAGCGACCGGTGGGAGTAGACCACGCCCTTCGGCCGCCCCGTGGTGCCGGACGTGTAGCACATCGCCGCCGCGGTGCGCTCGTCGTCGATGTCCGGGAACGGCTCGGGCTCGTGCGTGGCGATGAGGGTGTCGTAGTCGTGCGTGCCCTCGGGTGCGACGCCGCTGTCCGTGATGACGATGACGTGCTCGAAGGGCGCCCGCGCCGAGAACTTCTGGAAGGCCGGGTAGAGCACCTCGTCCACGAGGGCGAAGCGGTCGCCGGCGTCGGTCGCGATGTACGCGAGATCGTCCGGATGGAGGCGCAGGTTGAGCGTGTGCAGCACGTAGCCTGCGGCGGAGATGCCGAAGTAGGCCTCGAGGTGGCGGTCGTGGTTCCAGGCGAAGGTGGCGACTCGGTCGCCCGGTCTCGCCCCCAGCGACCGAAGCGCTGCCGCCAGTTGTCGCGCGCGTCGCAGGCAGTCGCGGTAGGTGGTACGGTGGAGCGAGCGGTCCGGGCGACGGCTGACGATCTCGCGGGAGCCGTGCACGCGCTCCGTGTGGCGCAGCAGGGCGGACAGCGTGAGCGGGGAATCCATCATGAGGCCGCGCATTGGCATCAGGCTCCGGAGGAGGGCAGGTTGATACTGCACCTTGTGCGCGTCGCGCGACAGCACCCTTTTTGTCCGGTCCGCCCGCCCGTGATCAGTCCAACGCCCTCCCCCCTGCCACGATGAATTCCATTCGTACGCGGCTCTCGTTGATGATGTTCATCCAGTACTTCATCTACGGCTCGTGGCTCGTCACGCTCGGCACCTTCCTGGGGAGCTCGCCCGGCGCCGCCGGCAAGCAGATCGGCC
>JBKJMP010000431.1:0-5392 GCA_046596395.1 Gemmatimonadaceae bacterium | reverse complement strand
GGTTCTTCATGGTATGTCCAGCCGGCACAGCGCAGTCAATTGCGACGGATGCCACGTTGCGCACATGCAATGCTCACCGATCCGCACCCACGCGGCCGGCGTGCCGCGGTTTGCCGCGCCTTCGGCGTGCACCCTATTCGGCGGAGGCACCTCGCCGCTGATCATGACGCATCTGCTCGAGTTCGGCCCTCAGCGGCGCCCAATACTCCCGGTCAGCCTGTTTCCCGCGAATCTGCTCGGTCGCCAACGCAACCTCGAGAGCATCCCGATCGTTGTCGATCGCGAATTGGAGCAAGGGCCGTTCGATCGTGACGGCGCGCGCCATTTCCGGCAATGCAGACGTCAGCTCGATCAAGCCCTCCGCGTCGCGGGCTTGCCGCATCCAGAGCGAAACGTGGTTGTCATCAGGACTGGCCTGGTTGGCGACCATGTCGGCGTCGATCAACATGCCGATCGTCGCCCAGTCCTTATCGCGCTGGGTTTTTTTTGGTTGCGATCAGGTCCTCGAGCGCAACGACGGATACCGGTCCGAACTCCAACTTGAACACGACACGGCGATTCCAGACCGCGTCCAGATTCTGCAAGCGCGGCGGATGAGTCATGAGGTCGAGCCGGAGCTCCGCGACGTCGGGCCTGTGACACCGAAAGTGGACTGCATGTCCACGCGCCAGGAGTTCCGGCCGGAACGCAGGAACCGCGATCAAGTCTGCGTGAAGGGCCTCGAGCGCCTGTTCCAGTCGAGGGAGTACCTCGGGCGCTGCAGCGAGCATGAGGTTGAGACTACGGCTGAACTCCGCGCCGCCGTACAGAATGCAGGCTTGGCCGCCGATCAGCAGCGTCGGAACCTCGAACTCGCGAAGCGTCGTGAGCGCGCTCTGGATCGGGGTCGGGATCAAGTGAGCCGCCGAGCGCGATGAAGTTGGCCCATAGTTCGCTGGTCGCCGCCCAGCGTTCGGCGGGTGACATGGCGTACCATTCCATTCGTTCCTCGCCGACGCGTTGCTCGATCAGGTCGAGCAATGAGTGTGGCAAAGGGTGGACGAAACTCGCCGTGTGGGGCATGCGTTCAATTTGCGGTGTGTCGCTGCCCACGGGGAGTCCTGATCAAAAGGTCCGGCGGAGTCGCCCGCCGCGCGCTTGCTCCTCGACGAGTTGTGATCTACAGCTTCGAAGATGCCGACTTCGCAGTGACTGTGCCCGGTACTCCCATCGGATTCGCGTCCCAGTCCGTAGCGACGGGTATGCAGGTCGCGCCCTACGAACAAGCGTTTCAAACGATTCAGAATGCGCTTTGCCTGGAGGCGGCTCCGCGTTCAGTGGAAACTCAAGCGATGCTCGTGCGACATGGCATGTCGCCTCGGAATTGGTATTGGAGAACGGTCGGTGTAGCGCGTCCTGAACCCCCTCCGAGCGCGATACCCTTCGTCCCGAGGAGCTACGAGTCACGGCGCAGCTTCTAACGACTCTGCTTGCTTGCCCGAAGCTTTCCGTCACTGCTCGCGTCCTTGCCTTGTCAGACCCCCCTCGTAGGTTGGCAGCTGTGGTCATAGCAGTACTTTCCGCGGCGCAAGGCAGACATGTCGTCTTCATTCTCGTGGCTCGATTACGCGGAGTCCGATCGTCGGACCGCGTTGGACGTTATCGACACCTTCCGCGAGCAGGATACGCGCGACGAGCTTGGTGTCGCGACGGTACGCGACACTTTCTCTGATCTGCTGTTTCCAGGAACAAGCGCCATCCAGACGCGCGCCCGTTACTTCCTGATCATGCCTTGGCAATACCAACGTCTCGAACGCGCGAAGGCATCATCGGCAGAAGTGAACCAGAAAGCGAAGCGCGACGAGATCGCGCTCATCGACATCCTCGCCCGACTCAGACAACAGTCAAGGAACAATCGGGGTGCGCGCGCGAAAGACGCTCAAGCGCCTCCCCTCAAAGCAACTCCGGCGCGTGCTCCACGTGATCCCGCACCTCGCGGACGAGGCAGAGCACAGAATCGACGACCTCGCAGCATCGATCGGAGTGTCACCGTCAGACCTGATGTCCGATTTCTCGTCGATTTCGGACCGGTTCGACGCACCGGGCGGATTCGTCGATAGCGTCTCGATTTTCGTCGAGAACGAAACCGTGAGCGTCCATGCGAACCACTTTCACCGTCCCATGCGCCTCACGATGCCGGAGCTTTGCGCGCTGGAGCTAGGCCTCGTCATGCTGCGCCGGGAGCGGACGCCGGCAGAGCAGGCGCCGATCGACCGTGCACTGGAGCGCCTGCGAGAGACCATCAGCCAGGTGCCGTCGAACGACCGTCACGAAGGGACACGATACGCGGAGCTCGCCCTCATCGGCTCCGCCGAGCACCTCGCGTCGCTGCGCGCGGCGCACCGCGAGACGCGGAAAGCGCGCATTCGATATCGCAGCGGCGGTGCGAGCGAGAGCAGTGAAAGAACCGTCTGCCCGCATGCTCTCGTCTTCGCGGAACAGATGTGGTACGTCGTCGCCGCGTGCGACGATGCCAAGGTGCGCTTCTTCAGGCTGGATCGCGTGGAAGACGTCGAAGTTCTCGACGAGCGGTTCGACGTGGACCGCGATGCCACGATGCGCACCGTCACAAACGGGCGAGCTTTCAACTCGGATACGCCTCGGCGCATGACTGTTCGCTACTCGCCGCGGATCGCCCGCTGGATCGCGGAGCGCGAGGGCGTACCGGTGGATGACGACGGGTCGCTGACGCTCGAGCACCCCGTGGCCGATGAATCGTGGGCCGTTCGACACGTCCTTCAGTATGGGCCCGAGGCGGAGATCACGGCACCGGTGGAGATGAGGATGCTCGTGCGGGAGCGACTGGACACACTCGCTATTCGTGCCGACGCCAGCCTCGCGCTTCCATGACCGGGAGCGCGCGTGTGCGGCACCTCGTCACCCTCTGGAACCCGGCATACGCCGTCAACGCCATCGACGAACACCTCCGCGTGCTGCGCACCTGGAGCGCGAAGCACGACAACGGCAAGGCGGCAGATGACGACCTGTACGTCTGGTGGGGAAAGGTCAAGTCGCCCAATCGACAGCAGCCGATGGCGCACCTTCCCGAGGTGGTCGCGGTCGCCGAGCAAGCGCGTGACGGCCATGAGGTGCAACTGTACCTCACCGACTACCGCGCACTGTACATCGGCGAGATTCTCGACGTCGCAACCGGCGATCTTTCGCCGGCGGAGCAGGCGCACGCGCCATCTTATTACGCAGAGCGCGCTCTTCGATGTGATCTCTGGTTCAAGCTGGGCGACATCCGCCGCATCGTCACGGACGATACGCTGCAGGTCGTCGAGGAGCTGAAGCTCCTGCGCAACCTGCACTACAACGACCGCCCCGTCTCGATCTACGGCGGAATGGTGGATCTTCCGCTCGTCGTCACGCGCGAGGACGACCGGCGCTTCTTCGACCCGGACGAGCGCGACGCCCTGACCGAGGGAGTTCTCTGGGCGGAGTTCGATGCCGAGGCGGGGGGCGGTATCGGCGCGATGGAGCGCGAGCTGCGGGAGAACCGATTCGGTGAAAGCGTCTGGGGTGCACTCGAACCCGCCGCGCGCACCTTCGTGTCCACTGCCGAGCGGCTCTATCGCGAGCACCGTCTCGATCCGGCGTTCGATTTCGCGCCAGTCCTTACGTCCTTGGCCAAGGCGATCGAAGTACAGGCGAACGCCATTCTCCGCACGGCGCTCCCGAAGCTGCCCAGGGCAGCGCGAATCGCGAACGTCGAGGGAGTGTCGGTCGACCTGTCCGAGCGTCGCTCCCTGACGCTCGGTCAGCTGGCGCATGCGATCGGTGGCGAGCGTCTGCTCAATGAAGGACTCGCCGCGAATCTCGTGAATGGTGCCTGGTTCACCGGGCAGATGCCGGCCATCCTCGACGACTTCCGTCAGACGCGAAACGACGGAGCGCACGCGCTGGCGATCGATCGCATGACGGCAAAGCGCTGGCGCGATGCAATCGTCGGCATCGGGTGCGCGGGAATACTCGTCGAGCTGGCGAAAACAAAGAGCCGATGATCTCCTGACGGGATCGAGCTAACCGCGTCGGGAATTCTTCCTGATCCACTCCGCGAGCTCGTCCTCCGCCAGCGCCCCGCCGGCAGAGTCGAGCATGGCGCGCACCACATCCATTTCGTCCGAATCGAGCTCGACTCGGTTCAGGCCAAGAAAGACGTAGGCGAGCATGAACGCCGTGCGCTTGTTTCCGTCGTTGAATGGATGACTCCGCGCGATGCCGTGCGCGTACGCGGCCGCCAATGCAGCGAGATCCGTGGAGGCATCATGCGCGAACCGGTTCCTCGCCCGCGCGAGCGCAGACTCGAGGGCATTCTCGTCCCTGACTCCGCGAAGCCCGCCATGCTGGACCAACTGGTCCGTATGGATTGCGTCGACCATGAGGCGAGTGAGCCAGCGCGGCTCCTTCACGCCGCTCTATTTCGCGAGTTCGCGCAGGGCGTTGCGATACTTCCTGGCACCGCGCTCATAGACCTGCATGGCCTTCTCGAAGTCGGGATCGTAGGCGGTAAACAGCACACCATGCTCGGTCTCCACGACAAAGGCGTCGCTGCCAACCTCGAGATGATGTCGTTCAGCGATGTCCTTTGGAACGGTGATGCTCACCGACCCCCCGGCCTGCCGCATTGTGATCTTCCGAACCATGTGCCACCTCGTTGTAGTACTCTTGTGCTACAAGGATAGTTCAAGTACACAGCATGAACAATGGTCGCCCCGCGCAGCTCCCGCGGAACATCGCGCAAACGGCTGGCAGGCCCTACCTTGGCGCGCATGTCAGCTCGCGTGACCACCCCGGTTCGCGTCGTCATCATCGCGCTCTGTCTGCTCGGCGTGCTGGCGGCTGTGCAGCGAACGGCCATTTCGGTTCTTCACCAGCCGCGCGACGCCTCGGGCTTCACCGCGATCGAACGCGTGGTCGTGGAGGTCATGGCCGGTGTCTCGGGCATCGCGCGCGGCACACCACGATACGACGACCTGGTGGCCGGCACGCTCGAATTCGAGACGAAGTATGAGGAGAACCGCGCCCTCATACTGCTGCACGTGATCCCAGGAGGTCTGATCCTGCTACTGGCACCCTTCCAGTTTTCGGACCGCATTCGGCGCCGGTACGTTGCGTATCATCGCTGGACCGGTCGGGTACTGCTCGTCGCGGCCGCCATCTCCGGAATCAGCGCGTTCATTTTTGGGCTGTTCATGCCCTTCGGTGGGTGGCGCGAGTCAGCCGCCGTCGCCCTGTTCGGCTCGTTGTTCTTCTACGCGGGGGCGCGCGCGTGGGTCGCCATCCGGCGGCGCGATGTGACGAGGCATCGGGAGTGGATGACGCGCATGTTCGCGGTGGCGGTCGGCATCGC
>JBKJMP010000277.1:0-3854 GCA_046596395.1 Gemmatimonadaceae bacterium | reverse complement strand
CCGAACGCGCTCTTCGCGGTCATGGGGCTCGTGCTGCTCGTTCGCGTGCGCACGTGAAGCCGTTCGTCGAAGACGATTTCGATCCAGACGAGGTACCGCACGATCTCGATCGCCCGTTTGGTGCCGCCCCGCGGCGGCGGCCCACGGAGTCGTTCCCGATCGTCCAGCGGAAAGGCATCCTGTTCACGCGGCGCATCACGCGCTCGTTCGGCGGGTTCTTCCAGCAGCTCGGCGCCCGCGGCTACTTCGCCCGCGACATGGTCCGCGCGCTCGGCGATCCGAAGACGTGGGGCCCCGAGACGATCCGCCAGATGCGAGGCATCGGCGTGGGCTCGGTGCCGCTCACCGTCATCGTGGCCGCCTTCATCGGCGGCGTGATCGCGCTCCAGACACGGTACCAGCTCTTTCCGGGCGTGCAGCTCTCCATCATCGGGATGTCCGTGCGGCTCATGCAGGTGCTGGAGCTCGGACCGCTGCTCACGGGGCTCGTGCTCACGGGGCGCGTCGGCGCGAGGATGACCGCCGAGATCGGGACGATGCGCGTGACCGAGCAGATCGATGCGCTCGAGACGTTGTCGTATGATCCGCTGGCGTTTCTCGTGGTGCCCCGCGTGCTGGCGTGCCTCGTGATGCTGCCGGCACTCGTGATGCTCGCGGACGTCACGGGGTTGTTGAGTGGGTACGTCGTCGCCGTGTACGCCACCGACGTCACCAAGGAAGACTTCATCTCCGGCGTGCGCCTCGGCTTTGGTACCTTCCAGGTGGTGTACTCGTTGCTCAAGGCAACGCTGTTCGGCGCCGCCATCTCGTTCATCTGCTCGTACGAAGGGTTCGTGACCGAAGCTGGTGCGGAAGGCGTCGGCCGCTCCACGGCGAGGGCGGTCGTCATCACCTCCGTTGCCATCCTGATCCTCGATACGTTGACGGCCGCGATCCTGGCCCCTTACCTACAGACATGAAACGGCGCGACGAAGTAGTGGTCGGCGTATTCCTCACGGCGGCGGTGGCGATCGGGTTGATCGGCACCCTGTGGCTGGTGCGCGGCGGGTTGTCGTCAGGCTACCCGCTGTACACGAAGTTCGCCTGGGGACAGAATCTCAAGCCGGGGCAGCCCGTGCTGCTTGCCGGCGTGAACGTCGGCGCGGTGAACACGGTCACCCTGCGCACCGACGGATTTCTCGACGTCGTCCTTCGGGTGAACGACGGCGTGAAAGTGCCGAAGAACTCGATCGCGAGCGTGAAGCCGATCGGCATCTTCGGCGACGCGGCCGTTGCGCTCACGCCCAAGGCGCCGAGCACGATCTCGTTCGCCGAGAAGGACACGGTACCCGTTGGCGCAGCGGAGGCCGACGTCCAGGTGATCATGAACAAGGTGGACTCGATCGCCGTGACGGTGCAGTCGATGGTGAAGACGATGAATGCCGAGATCGTCCTCGCCGGTGGCCTTCGCGACATGCGGAAGACCATGGCCAACGCCGCGACGCTCTCGGCGTCGGCGGCGTCGCTGTCCGCTCAGCTGAACGCCATCGCCGCGGTGCAGAACCGCAACCTCAACAGCGTGATGGCGAGCTTCAAGCGCGCCGCGAGTGCGGTGGATTCGGCGTCGATCGACTCGACACTGAAAAACTTCCGCTCGTCGAGCGAGAACCTCACGCGCATCGCAAAGAACCTGGATTCCACGAGCCGGCGGGTGGACAACCTGGTGGCGGGGGTCGAGCGCGGGGAGGGGACAGTCGGGAAGTTCATGAAGGATACCTTGCTCTACCGCGACCTGAGAGGATTGGTGTCCCAGGCGGATTCGGTGCTGGCCGACTTGAAGGCCAATCCGAAGAAGTACATCAATCTCAGAATCTTCTAGAAAGCCCGCTCTGGTCTCATGGCTGATCTGGAAGCTGTTAGCCAATGGCTCGTAGCCTAAAGCTGGGAGTTATCACGGTCTGCCAAACTCGCAGCCCTAAGCTGCGAGCCCATGGCTCCCAGCCTCGAGCTCTAGCCTTCAGCCATCACTGGCTTTCTAGGAACCCTGCCTGCCCGGACGCCCTACCGTGCCGTAGTAGACCGGTATCCCAACTAGAATGACCCCGAGTACTCCGAGTGTCCCCCACCTGCTCGTCGGATCAATGATCGCATTCCCCAGCAGGAACAGCGACGCCCCGATGAAGAGCGACGGCACCACCGGGTAGAGCGGCGCGCGGAACGGCGGATCGTAGTCCGCGCGCTTCCGGAGCACGAAGATCGCCGCGACCGCCAGCGCATAGAACGGCACGATCGCCGTCACGAACGTGTCCGCGAGTTGCTCGAACGTCCGGAGCATCACGAACACGATGCCGAGTCCCGTCGTCATCAGAATCGAGACGTACGGCGTCCCGAACTTCGGATGCACTTCCGCGACCTTCTTGAAGAACAGGCCGTCGTCGGCCATCGCGAAGAAGATGCGCGGTGACGTGAGCAGCGTGCCGTTCAGCGTACCGAACGTGGACAACATCACGGTAACCGCGACGAAGATCACGCCAGGCGCGCCGATCAGCACCTGCGCGACGTCTGCCGCCACGAGCCTCGACGTCCGGATCTCGCTCACCGGCAGCACAGCCATGTAAGCAAGATTGGCCAACAGATAAATGCCGATGACCGCGAGCGTGCCGATGATGAGCGCACGCGGTAGCGTGCGCCGCGGGTCTTTCACCTCGCCGGCCACGAAGCTCAGGTCGGCCCAGCCGTCGAATGCCCACAGCACCGACACCAGGGCGAGTCCGAATGCGGCGATGTGGAACGAGCCGTCCGGCACGGCGGGCGTGTAGTGCCCGCCCGTCTGCGGAAGTCCGAGTGTGAACGCGAGCAGGATGATGAAGAGCAGGCCGCCGTACTTGGCGAGTGTCGTCAGATTCTGGACGAGGGACCCCCAGCGCAGACCCACGTAGTTGAATATCGCCGTGACTGCTATCGCCACTGCAGCCACGTAGTGCACCCAGTCCGAGTAGGGCGCCTGCGACGGGTCGTACTTCAGCACGCGCAGGAAATACTCGGCGAACGTGGTGCTGATGGCGCCGAGCGACGCCGCGCGAATGAGGACGAGCTCTGCCCACCCGAAGAGGAAGGCGGGCATGCGCCCCCACCCTTCGCGAATGAGCACGTAGACGCCGCCCGTCTGCGGAAACGCGCCGGACAGTTCGGCCAGCGTGAGCGCGCCGCAGAGGGCGAAGAGCCCGCCGGCGATCCACACCGCCATGAGCGGCAACGGCCCCGGCAGCTTGTCGGCGATGCCGGCCGGTGAGCGGAAGATGCCCGAGCCGATCGTGGACCCGATGAGCACGGCAACCGCGCTCCAAAGGCCGAGCTGCCGGGTGAGGACGCGAGGGGCGTGCGCAGTAGTAGTCGCCATGGGGCACAATGCTATGTCGCGTGCCGACAGTGTGTGAGGGGGTTGTCAGGCTTTCCCCCGTTGACCCATGCTCCCCGAACGGTGAGCTTTCGGTCGTCCCGCGACCCATTGCCGCTACATGCGCCTACTTCTCACCGACGGGCTGTTCTGGACGTCCGTCGTGTGCTGCGCGATCGCTCAATTCTTCATCATCCGCTCGGTCCGTGGCACGCGCTACGTGCCCGAGCCGACGGCGAGCGCCCCACGGAGCCGCGACGCGATGGAGATGGTGTGGGCGGTGTTGCCTGCGCTGGGGCTGGTGGTGTTGCTCGTTTTCACGTGGCGCGCCATGAAGGGCCAATGAGCGCGCTCCGCAAGCTTTCATGGGCCGCACTGACAGTCGGCTTCCTCCATCTCGTGTTCGGAGCCATCGTAAGAATCTCCGGCTCCGGCATGGGCTGCGGCGACCACTGGCCCAAATGCTACGGACGCTGGC
>JBKJMP010000397.1:0-3257 GCA_046596395.1 Gemmatimonadaceae bacterium | reverse complement strand
CGGCCTTTCCCGCGAGACCGCGCGACTCGGTGCGGGCGAAGTGATACGCGAGCTCGTCGGCATGCTGGGCCGCGCTGGCCCCGTACAGGGTCTCGAGCGACTCGGCGACGGTGGCGTGAAGCAGTCGCGTTCGCGCCACCCCCAAAGCGGCGTAGAGGACGTCGCGCACCAGCGGGTGGGAGAACTCGTAGCGGACGTCGCCCTCCTCGACGGATTCGGTCAGGACACTGTGCGATCGCAACTCGTCGAGCGCCACGAGGACGTCCGACTCCGGCAGCCCCGTCACGGCCACGAGTGCGTCGTGCGACACGCGCGTGCCGATCACCGCCGCGGAATTCGCGAGCGAGCGTGCGGTGGCGCCAAGGAGGTCGAGCCGCGCCGATACGGCATCGCGAATGGACCGCGGCAACCCTGGCAGCTCCGCCGACCAGCCCTGCCACGTGCCTGCCACCTGATGCAGTGCACCCGACGCCACCATCGCCTTCAGGATCTCCTCGGCGAAGAACGGATTGCCACGCGTCCACGTGAAGAGCCGTCCGCCCAGCTCCTGCGCCGATGCCGTGTCGGCGTGAAAGGCCTGCTTGACGATCGCCTGGAGGGCGTCGGCGTCGAGTGGCTCGATGCGCGTGCACTCCGCGACGCCAAGCGATACGAGGGACTGCTGCGTGGTGCGCAGCGTGGGATTGGCGTCGAGGTCCGTCTCGGCATACGTGCAGAGGAGCGCGACGCGATGCGTGCCGACCTGCCGCGCGATGAAATGCAGAAGCTCCAGTGAGGAGCTGTCGGCCCATTGGAGATTCTCGAGCACGATCAGGAGCCGATGCTGTGACGCGAGGCGCGTCAGGAACTCGGAGAAGCTCCACAGGAGCCGCGCCTTCGCATCGGTTCCGCTCGTGGTGTCGCGCAGGTGTGCCGACGTGCCCCCGGCCGAGAAGACGGGGGAGATGTTGGCGAGCATGGCAGCGTCGCCACGCGTGATGACCGCGAGCGCAGCGGGCGACATCCCGCGAACAGTGCCCGCCACGGCATCGGCGAAGAGTGCGTACGGTACTCCGGTCTCCACCGGGTACGCTCGCCCGAGAAGGACGGTCCAGCCCTTGGCCGTTGCCTGCTCGGCCACGGTCGACACGAGCCGCGTCTTTCCGACGCCTGGTGTTCCCGCGAGGAATCGCGTGCCTCCATGGCCTGTGGACACGGCGTCGAGCCAGGCCCGCAGCGTGTCGAACTCTGACTGTCTCCCCACGAAGGGCAGGGGAAACAGCGTCTCGGCAGAATGTGAGGTCACGTCATACGGAAGGAGGGCGCGCGAACTTGGCGCGCCTAATGTTTGATAGTGCAGCACCAACGGCAAGTAGCCTCGATGATACCTAGCCGGGCAGGAGGCTCGAGAGCTCGGGTACGCGTGACGCCGGCATCCACTCCGCCATACCGTCGCGCCAGACGAGTGTGTCGGCACGGAGCACCCCGTTACGCACCTGCTGCTCGAGACCAGGGCGATCGAGAGGGCCAACTGGCGCGCCGTTCACGGCGAGATAGAACACGACCGATGGAATCGGCGGCGGCCCAGCGGGAGCCGCAATGGGCGGCGGTCCTTTCGGCGCGGCCTGTGGTGCGGTCTGCGGCAGCGCGTGCGCCATCTGCTGTCCCAGAGCGACGCCAGCACCAATGCCGACACCAGCCGCAGCAGCGCCGCCACCCGGATTACGCGCGGCCTCGAGCATCGCGTCTGCCGCCTGCAACTGTGCATAGGCGCCGACGTCGCCGAGGAGTCCCATCCGCGTCCGCTGGTCGAGCGTGGCGGCCACTTCGTCCGGCAGGGCGATGCTCTCCACGTTGAACTGCGTCACCTCGAGCCCGAAACGCGCGAGCTCCTCGGCCAGCCGCTTCGCGGTGGCGGCACCCAGCTCGTCGTACTGCGACGCGAGCGCCAGCACCGACGTCGATTGCTCGCCGAGGAGGTCGCTGAACCGCGCCACCATGAGGTCGCGGAGCTGGTCGCTCACCTGGTCGATGGCGAAGTGCGGATTTGCGCCGACGAGCTCGCGCACGAAGCACTCGGGGTCGCTCACGCGAATCGCGTACGTCCCGAATGCGCGGAGACGCACGGGCCCGAGCTGCGGATCGGTGGTCATCACGGGGGCCTTGGTGCCCCATTTCGCGCCCGCGAACTGCCGTGTGCTCACGAAGACCACCTCGGCCTTGAAGGGACTCTCGAACCCGTACTTCCACCCCTTGAGGCGCGAGAGCACCGGCAGGTTCTTCGTCGCGAGCTCGTGACGTCCCGGCAGGAAGACGTCGGCCACGGTGCCCTGTTCGACGAACACCGCCTTCTGCCCGGGACGCACGATGAGCTGCGCGCCGTTCTTGATCTCGTTGTGGGGTCGGTAAAAGCGCGACACCATCGTTTCCTGTCCCGTCTCCAGCCATTCGACGATGTCGATCAGCTCGCCCGAGATGAACTCGCGTAGCGTCATGGCGTGGTCCCTGTTTGTGTGAGGCGTCTAGCGGGTGAAGAGCCCGGCGAGGTCCTGCAACATGCCCTCGAGGCCGATGCGATCATCGTTGCGACTGCCGTACCGCGCGGAGAACGAGACCTGCATCTCGCCGATCGAGCGCTGTGACGTCGTGGACATCGCCTGCATCGTCGCGAGGCGCCGCTGCTCCTCCGCCAGTTGCTCGCGCTCGCGCTGGCGCTGCGCGGTCATCCCGCCGGCTTCGACGAACCCGATGAGGCGTTGCAACTCGCCGCGGTCGAGCCACACGCCGTCGGTCTTGCAGACGTCGGTGATCACCCCCGACGAGCGGGAAAAATTCTGGCGATTCATAAGCTTGCCGCAACGTGGGCAGGGCACGTAGCGCACGGTGTCCGGCGGCGCGCTCGATTTCGGGATATGAGCGGCGAGCGTGCTCACGACCCCTGCATACTCCTCGCGGCGATTCACGAGCTTCTGGAGCGACGCCGCGTCGAGCCACAGGCCACCGCACTCCGCGCACTCGCTCGCGGGCGTGCCACCGAGGCGAAGGGCCTGCATCGTCTCCGTGCACCGCGGGCACTCGAGCGCCGGCTCATCGGACACGACCTCGCGCGCCGCCTCGGCGCCGCAGCTTGCACAGAATCGGCTGCCCTTGAACATGGGGCCGAAGCACGACGGGCACGTGACCGTCGCGAGCGCCGAGGCGCAATAGTCGCAGCGGGCGGCGTCGGCGTTGCAGGGTGCGCCGCAGCCGGGGCATCGGAGGGTGGAAGCGGCCATGCG
>JBKJMP010000120.1:0-8884 GCA_046596395.1 Gemmatimonadaceae bacterium | reverse complement strand
GATTCCGCCCCGGTGCCGATGAGCAGCGTGCGGTCAGCAGGAACGGCGGCGCGTGCCCGCTCCACCAACGCATTGCGCTCCGCGTCATCGAGCAGCGCGGCCTCGCCGGTGGACCCCGTCACGACGATGCCGCACACCCCCGCCGTCAGGTGCGCGCCGATGTTCCCCGCAAAGCCGTCGAGGTCGAGATCTCCCTTCGCATCGAAGGGGGTGACCACCGGCGCGAGAATCCCGTGCAACTCAATCATTGGTTCAGGAAGTCGTAGCCGCCGCCACCAGACTGGATGCCGTCTTGCGCCGCCGCAGGCGCCGCAGCACCAGGAGCTCCCGCACTCGCCTCGAGTGCCGCGAGCTTGTCGGCCGACATCGTCGTGTTCACGCGCCGGAACATGTTCATCTTGAGCTGGAAGTCGGAGGGATTCGTCGCCGCCGCCATCGCCGTCTCGAAGGTGACCTCGCCCCCCTGGACCAGGTCGGCGAGATGCTGGTCGAACGTCTGCATGCCGTACTGGTCGCGGCCGTCCGCGATGTAGTCGCGAATCTCGCCGATGCGCTTGCCGTCGGCGATCATGTCGCGCACCGCCGGCGTGACGATGAGAATCTCCGCGGCGACCGCACGTCCCTGGCCGTCAGCCCTCGGGAGGAGCCGCTGTGATACAACGGACGTCAACGTCTCGCTGAGACGAATGCGCACAACGTCCTGCTCCTCCGGGGGAAACATCGCCATGATGCGGAGAATCGTGCTCTGCGCATCCGGCGTGTGCAGCGTCGAGATCAGCAGGTGTCCCGTTTCGGCGGCCTTCATCGCGGTGTCGATCGTCTCGGCATCGCGCATCTCGCCGATCATCACCACGTCCGGATCCTGACGCAGCGCGGCACGCAGCCCCATCTTGAAATCCGTCGTGTCCGAGCCGATCTCGCGCTGCGTGATGGAGCTCTGGATGTCGGTGTGCAGGAACTCGATCGGGTTCTCGAGCGTGAGGATGTGACGGTTCTCGTGCTGGTTGATGAAGTTCACCATCGCTGCCATGGTGCTCGACTTGCCGGAGCCCGTGACCCCGGTGACGAGCACCATGCCGCGCTCCGCCTCGGCGACGCGCTCGAGTGCTGGCGGGAGCTTGAGCTTCTCGAACGTCGGCACCTCGAAGGGAATGACGCGCATCACGATCATGAAGCTCGACCGCTGCTTCATGATGTTCACGCGGAACCGGCCAATGCCCGCGGAGGACCAGGAGCAGTCGTAGTCGGTGATCTTGTCGATGCGCGCCTTGTCGTCCTCGTTCGACATCAGGTGCAGCGCGATCGTCCGCGTCTGCTCCGGCGTGAGTGCCTGCTTGGTGAGCGGCACGAGCTTGCCGTGAATGCGCGCGCGAAACACGTCGCCCGCCTTGATGTGCAGATCTGACGCACCGCGATCCACTGCGGCCTTGATGATTCGCTCCATTGGATCAGTACCCTGCCTTCTTGTCGACGAGGTTGCGCAACGGCTCCCCCGAAACGTAACGACGCCAATTGTCGAGAAAGAGATCGAGTTGCCGGGGCCAGAAGCGCCCCGGGGAAACGGGTGACACGTGCGGGACCACCAGTGCCGAGCGAAGCTGCCATAGGCGGCTGGTCGTCGCCAGTGGCTCCTCGCGGAAGACGTCGAGCACCGCCCCGCGCAGCCGGTTTGCCTCGAGCAGGTCGGCCACCGCCTCCTCATCGAGCATGGCGCCGCGCGCGACATTGACGACGATCGCGCGCGCGGGAAGTCGCTCGAGCCGCGCCCGGGTCATCAGCTCGGAAGTATCGGACGTGAGCGGCGCCGCCAGCACGAGCACGTCGGCCCGCACGAGCTCGGCGTCGAGCGCGGACATGCCGAACACTTCGGCAAATCCAGCCGGCACGGGTAGGTCAGGCCGCCGTCGGACGCCCACGCAGGTGGCACCGAGGGCCGACAGACGCGTGGCCGCCTCCTGCCCGAGTCCGCCAGTGCCGACGATGAGAACTCGGGCGCCGCTGACCTCCCGCACCGGTGAATCGTCGGCAACGAAAAAGCTCTTGTCCCACGCCCCTCGCTGCTGCTGCGCGATGGCGACGTCGAGCCCCCGCATGAAATGCAGGATGCCGGCGACGATGAACTCTCCGATCGGCGGCCCGTGAATGCCCGCCGAGTTCGTCAGCACCACGTTGGAGTCCGCGAGACCGGCCTTGAGGACGTTACCCACCCCCGCGGCAGCCGAATGCACCCAACGCAGGCGTCGCGCGGCAGCGAGCAGGTCGGCGGTGACGCCGAAGCCGAAGTACACCTCAGCATCCGCGATCAGCCGCGCGGCCTCGTCGCTGCCCCCTTGCGGCCCGTCACCATCCGAGCTGGTAGGCGCGCGCACGACGGCGACGTCCCATCCCGCGGGAGCGGCGGCAAGGATCCGCGCCTCGCCATCGATGGTCAGCGCCCAGTTGCGCGACGTCGCGGCGAGATCCACGACCAGCCGCCGCAGGTCAGTCAACGTGGACCCCGTAGACGTTGTCTCGCGACAACAGCGCGGCGGTCGCGATCTCGAACTGCCGGGAGGGACCGGACAGCTTCAACTCGAACGTCCGGTCCTCCGCGTGGTCGAACACGCGCTGTGCGTCCACTCGAATGCCGTGCACGCGAAGGGCCGTGGCGATCTCCTCCTCCGGCGTGCCGAGCTTCGTCCGCACCGTGGCGCTGACGGCTCGCCGCGCACGCCGCGCGTAGTGCTCCACTCCCCCGAGGCCCGCGAGCACGAAGGTCACGAGCAGGCCGGCAACGAGACCCTCCGCATAGAACCCCGCGCCCACCGCCATGCCGATCGCGGCGACCACCCAGATCGTTGCGGCCGAGGTTAGGCCGGTGACCACGCCCTGGGAGTGCAGGATCGTCCCGGCGCCGAGGAAGCCCACGCCGCTCACGATTTGCGCGGCGATGCGCGCGGGGTCCCCCACACGTTGCCCGTTGACGATGCCGATATGGATCGACAGGTCCATCAGGAGCGCGGCGCCGACGCAGATCAGGATGTTGGTCCGAAGGCCGGCTGGCTTGCCGGACACCTCGCGCTCGAACCCCACGATGCCGCCGAGGAGCACGGCAATCGCGAGCTTCACGAGGAGGTCGAGGCGAAATGCGCGCACGATCTCCATCATCATTGGAACGTCTAGGTCGGGCTGGGCGGGCGCGAGGATGGCGAGCTCCTGCCCAAGAGCAGCTTAGAGCAGGTCGAGATCGCGAACGTCGTCTCGCGTGGTTTCCGGCGAACTGTCGCCGTAGGCCATGCTACGCGCCTGCGCCTCGAGCGCGTCAATCGCCGCGTCGTCGGGCTGAGTGGGGGTTTCATAGGTCCGGAACATCGACCCTGCGCATTGCGAGCAGGAGACCGACGCCGGAACGTCCTGGGTGAAGTACTGCTCCTTGCCACACGTGAGACATACCAGCGTCACTACGCCCGCCTCGCCATTGGCGTCCATTCGCCGCTCCCTGCCGAAGATGGCGGTCGAGAGGGGCAAGACGCATGCATACGTCGTCGCCGGTAAACGCGCTCGACTCCACCGCTATGGCAACGAGCGTGATTCAAGATGAGTCCGGCTGGGGACGAGCGCCAGCGATGGGTTCCAGACTCCCCAGTCGACACGGGACAGGGTCCACAGTAGCCCGGCCTGCAGGACGACCAGTGCGCAGCCCAGTGCGACCACGATGCGTCTTTCCCTGCGCGTGGGAGCAAAACGACGGGCATAGACGGCACATGCTGCCACGACGCACAGCGTCTCCAGCGCGAAGTCGGCGAATGGGAGATGGTAGAGGTCCAACCCGACGCGCGTATCCAGCCCGAGAATCGGCTTGAGGCCCGTGAAGAAATCGGCGGGCCAATGCAGCATCCATGCGAGAAAGATCGCGAGGGCATCGGAACGACGCTTCGCGAACAGTGCGTACATCCCTGCCGCGAGGAGCGCACCAAGTACGAGCGCGGGGATCGAGTGGGTGTAGACCGCCATCCCCGCGCGGGAGGTTGGAATCATGAGCGCCGCCTCGAGCAAGTCCGGTCCGTAGCACGCGGCAGCCAGCGGCAGGATCGCGACATCCGGGTATCGCGATCGCAACGCGAGCGCGATGGCAGCATGGCCGGCGTACACGTCAGCGGCGCGCGCGAATGCGGCGATCCGCCACGGATACGACCGCGATGGGCGCCAGCACGACCAGCAGGAACGTCCACCACTGGATGTCCCAGCGGCTTCCGAACAGCAGGAATTGAAGCAGGGCTATCACGGAAGTCATCACATGCGTCCGATCGGGTCGAACCCCATCCGGTCGCGCACGACGCCCATCGTCTCCCGTGCGATGCGGCGACACGTGGCTGCTCCCGAGGCGAGGGCATCGTCCAGCTTCTGCGGCTCCTCCCGGAGCTGATCTGCGCGCGTGCGGATCGGCGCGATCTCGGTCTCCATCGATTCCGCGAGCACCTTCTTGCAATCCAGGCAGCCCCAGCCCGCCGTGGTGCACTGCACGGCGACATGCTCCACCGTGGCCGGAGGACTGAAGGCACGGTGCAAGTGGTAAATGTTGCAGACTTCGGGGGTGCCAGGGTCGGTGCGCTTGATGCGCTTCGGGTCCGTCATCGCCGGCCGCAGCTTCGCCCAGATGTCGGCCGGAGCCTCGAGCATACCGATGGTGTTGCCCGTGGACTTGGACATCTTCGACTGCCCGTCGAGCCCCATGATGCGGCGCGTCGGCGTCAGCAACGCCTGCGGCTCCGGGAAGAAGTCGGCGTCGGGTGAGAATGCCGCATTCCACCGCCGCGCGATGACGCGCGACAGCTCGAGGTGCTGGACCTGGTCCTCACCCACCGGCACCTGGTCGGCCCGGTACAGCATGATGTCGGCAGCCTGGAGGATGGGATAGTTCAACAATCCCGCGGTTACGCTCTCCTGCTTTGCCGACTTGTCCTTGAACTGCGTCTGCCGCTCGAGCTCCCCCACCGGCGTGACGCTGTTGAAGATCCATGCGAGTTCGGTATGTTCCGGCACGTCGGACTGCACGAAGATGCTGGTCTTCTCGGGATCGAGGCCAGCAGCGAGCAGGCCGAGCGCCATCTCGCGACGGCGCACCCGGAGCATGTTCGGGTCGTAGGCGACGACGATCGCGTGATAATCGACGATGCAGAAGAACGACTCTGCCGTCTGCTGTAACGCCACCCAGTTCTTGACCGCACCGAGATAGTTCCCGATGTGGAGCTCCCCGGACGGCTGAATCCCGCTGAAGATGCGTGCCATCCCGAGAACGTAATGAGCGCGTCTGACGCGAAGCAAGCAAGAACCCTCCTCGCCACGTGCGTCGCTGCCGCGGCGCGCTCCGCCGACGTCATTCGCGAAGGCGCCACGCGTCGCTCATCGCTCGTGTGGGAGACCAAGAGCGCCGTGGACTTCGTGAGCGAGGTCGATCTCGCAAGCGAGGCGGCACTGGCGGAGGTAATCGCTGGTCGTCACCCGGACGCGACGCTCCTCGCCGAGGAGGGTTCGCCAAACGCGAGTGCGACGTCCGGGCTCGTCTTCGTGGCCGATCCACTCGACGGCACCACCAACTTCCTGCACGGCGTGCCGTGGTACGCCGTGTCGATTGCCGCGCTCGTGGACGGAGTGACGCAAGCCGGCGCCATCATCAACGTCGCCACGGGCGAGCTCTATTCGGCCACCCTCGGCGGCGGTGCGCGCCGCGCGGGCGAGCCGATGAAGGTGAGTGGCACCACGGAACCGGCGCGCGCGCTCATCGCCACCGGATTTCCCTTCGTGCGGGAGGCAGAGATCGCGCCGTTCCTCGCCATGATCCCGCCCGTGATGCGCGCCACGGCCGGCCTGCGCCGCGCCGGCGCGGCCGCGCTCGACCTCGCCGACGTCGCCTGCGGCCGCTACGACGCCTACTTCGAGATGCGCGTGCTGGCGTGGGACCTCGCCGCCGGCGCCTTGATGGTGCGCGAAGCCGGCGGCATCGTCACCACGCTCGACGGGGCCGACTGTCCCGTAGCCGAGACGTCGATCCTCGCCGGGAATCCATCGATGCACGCGTGGCTGCTGGAGACGTTGCGCCAGTAGGCTTGTCCTGTTTCCTGTTCCCTGTTCCCGGTAGTCAATGAAGCTCATCGAATGCGTTCCCAACTTCTCCGAAGGTCGCCGGCCCGAGGTCGTTGCCGCAATTCGTGACGCAATTGCCAGCACGGTCGGCGCACACGTCCTCGACACCAGCGCCGACGCGAGCCACAACCGCTGCGTGATCACGTTCGTCGCGCCGATCGACGTCGTCGTTGATGCTGCCTTTGCGGGGATCGCCGAGGCGGCGCGGCACATCGACCTCACCACGCATTCGGGCGAACACCCGCGCATGGGCGCCACGGACGTTCTGCCGTTCATCCCACTCGAGGGCGCAACGATGGAGGACTGCATCGCGCTCGCCCGCCAGCTCGGTGAGCGTGTCGGCCGCGACCTCGGCATTCCGGTGTTCCTCTACGAGCGCGCTGCCACTCGCCCCGATCGCGAGAACCTCGCAGACGTCCGGCGCGGCGAGTTCGAGGGCATTCGCACGGAGATCGGACGCACGCCGCAGCGCACCCCGGACTTCGGGCCGTCCGCCGTCCATGCGACCGCGGGTGCCATCGCGATCGGCGCGCGTCCATTCCTCGTCGCGTACAACATCTACCTCGGACCCGCGTCGAACATGCCGGTCGCCAAGGAAGTCGCGAAGTCCGTGCGCGGCTCCGTCGGCGGATTGAAGTACGTGAAGGGGCTCGGCTTCGAGGTGGATGGGCAGGCGCAGGTGTCCATGAACCTCGTGGACACGGAGCGGACGCCCCTCCATCAGGCGTACGACATGGTGCGGATGGAGGCCGAAGCGCGCGGCGTGACGCCCACATGGAGTGAGATCGTCGGGTTGGTTCCAGAACGCGTGCTCTTCGACGCAGCTGCGCGCCATGTGCGGCTGCGCAACTTCTCCACCGACATGGTCCTCGAGCGCAAGGTTCGCTCGGCCATCACGGGCGGCGAGTCGCTCACGGGATTCGTCGGGTCGGTGGCGTCGCCCAGCCCCACGCCCGGCGGCGGCAGCGTCGCCGCGCATGCCGGCGCGCTCGGTGCGGCGTTGGCGCAGATGGTCGCGGGGCTGACCATGGGCAAGAAGAAGTACGTCGCCGTAGATGCCGAGATGCGCGAGCTCGCGGTGCGCGCCGCGGCCCTCGGCAACAGCTTGAGCGCGCTCGTAGCCCGCGATGCGGCCGCGTACGCGGTCGTGGCCGCCGCGTACAAGCTGCCGAGTGAGACGGAGGCGCAGCAGCAGGAGCGGACGTCGCGCATCGACGACGCCCTGATGCACGCGGCAGAGGTGCCGCTCGAGACGGCGCGCGCATGTGCCGAGGTCGTGCAACTCGCGTTGGCGGTTGCGCAGCGGGGGAATACCAACGCGGTGAGCGACGCGGGCGTGTCAGCGCTGATGGCGGAAGCGGGCTGCGTTGGCGCGTGCTACAACGTGCGCATCAACGTCGCGGCGCTCGGCGACAAGTCACGCGGAGCGGCGTTAGCCACGGAGGCCAACGGCGTGATGGAGCACGCGCGCGGTGTCGCGAGGCGGATTGAGAGTCTGGTCGAGGCGGCGATCGGCGCGTAAGCGGCAAACCCAGACCGCGGAACGCTGCTGACACAGGAACCGCGCACGCTGACGTCGCTGCAACTGCGTCCGGGAACGCGTCAACGACAATTGATCACGGATGCTCCTGCTGATCCTGGATCGTTCGAGCTCGCGCGGCAAAGAAAGTCCCCTGCGTCTCGGCAGGGGACCTTCTTATTCCTTCGGCCCGTTGAGGCTACGGAACGTCAGGCCTTGCGGCGGCGAAGACGTACGACGCCGAGGCCAACGAATCCCGTCGCGAGCAGGATGACCGACGCCGGCTCGGGCGTGGCGACCACGACCTCTTCCAGCCGGGCGTTACCAGCCAGGTCGGTGACATTCAGCGCGCCGGGCGGGCCGAGGTCCGTGACCTGGAAGTCGAGCGTGTTCAACCCGCTGATGAAGCCGGAGGTGATCGAGAACCCGGTCAAGATCTGGAAGCCATTCGGGTTGGTGATGCCAGTGGCAACACCGTTGAGAAAGATCTGGTTGCCGACGTTGTCCACGCCCCATCGACCGGTAAGGAAGGCGGTCGCGGGATCGTAACCGGCGGCGACCGAAAAGGTCGTGCGGAACGTGCGGGCTGTGTTCCCGGGCTGTCCATCCGCCTGCTGCCAGATCCAGCTTGAATTCAGATCTTGGAAGTAGGCTCCGTTGTTCGTCACGATCGCCTGGCTAAAGCCGTTCTCGATGACCTGGTAGTGCAGGTCGGTGGACCCGACTCCCATCTTGAGACTGGAGGCGTCAACACCGGTGTTGAACAGGCCAGTGATCCCCTGCGCGTTCGCGACCATCGGGGCGAGCGCGATCAGGAGGACGGGGAATGCCCGTCGTGCGCTTCGGAGCAGTTGTGAGGTCATGGGCTTCTGTACCAGATGGGTGTGAGTCACGAGCGGACGTATCGTGGGTTGCAAATGTGACTCCAGTGGCCGGGGCGCCGGGAACGGCTGTTTCGCGCCCCGCGAGCCGCTTGCGGGAGCAGACTGTGGCGCATGTGCAACACAATGTGTCGCACCTGGGAAACAAGTGAAGCAACGCGTCTCTACCGCGGATTACGGGGGGACGGAGGAACTGCCCCAGACTTTACCGTTTGTCCTCCGGGTACTCCGTCCTTCGTGGTGATACTGCGGTTGTACAGCCCAGAAAAAGGCCCCCTGCCTGATGGCAAGGGACCTTTTTCTGGGCTGTACAACCGCAGTATCACCACGAAGGACGGAGTACCCGGAGGACAAACGGTAA
>JBKJMP010000100.1:0-6121 GCA_046596395.1 Gemmatimonadaceae bacterium | reverse complement strand
ATTCCCTTCGCGTCGGCCAACGATCCCCGGGTCAAGGTGAACCGGACCACCACGCGGGGCTTCGATACCGTCACACCGTTCTTTGACCAGCTCAACTATGCGCGTGAGGATGCGATCGCCCTGGTCGCCGGAACTGACGCGCGACTGATCGAGGCGGAGGCACGGCTCAACGCCAACGACATTCCCGGCGTGATGACGATCCTGAACGCGCTGCGTACAGCGCCACCGAGAATCGGGCCCTTCCAGCCGACGGCGCTGGCGGCACTTCCGACACCGGCGTCACAGTCTGCCGCGGTCGATGTATTCTTCCGAGAGAAGGCGTTCTGGCAGTTCGGCCGCGGTGAGCGGCTGGGCGACCTGCGCCGTCAAGTGCGGCTGTATGGCCGCGCACAGGACGCCGTGTACCCGACCGGCGCCTTCCACAAGAACGGCGTGTATGGAACGAACGTCGCATTTCCGGTTGTCGACCTCGAAAAGAGCAACCCGAAGTTCTCGGGCTGCCTGAACACCAACGCGTAACGAGCCGAAGCATTCGCAGCAGAAGGGGGGCGTCGAAAGACGCCCCCCTTCTGCTGTCCGGGGGTCCGTCCCCCCTATGAGCTGAAATGACTATTTCGGCGCAGCGCCGTACTCCTCCTGCACCGACGCAATGCCCGGAGTGGGGCTCGAACCCACGACCTGAAGCTTAAAAGGCTCCTGCTCTGCCAGCTGAGCTATCCGAGCGGTACGGACGAGCGTGCAAGATAAGCGGTCCCTGTTTCCGGCGCGACGCACGCCATCCGCTCGCTAGCTCGCTGCGGTCTGGAATCGTGAGAACGCCCGCCACGTGGCGAACAACCACACGACGCCCATGAGGCAACCGCCGATCAGGTCCGTCGGCCAGTGCACCGCCAGGTACACGCGCGAGTACCCCGAGAGCAATACAACGAACGCGGCCACCGCGAACGGCCAGAGCCACCCTTTCCAGCGATAGAGCAGCATCGCCAGCGTGAAGTACAGCGCGGTCACCAGAATCATGTGGCCGCTGGGATACGACGCCCAGGAGTAGAGCCCCCGCAGGGGGAACAGGTCGGGGCGGGGGCGGCCGAGCATTGCCTTCATCGTCGGATTCATCGACAGCATTCCGACACACAGCAGCACGAGATGCGCGGCCAGCGCCGGCATGTCGTACTTTCGCCAGAGCACAAGCCCGACCACGATCACCAGTGGCAGGATGGTGAGGTTAGTGCCGAGGTACGGGGTGGCGAGCATGACCTGATCGAGCCACCTGGGCAAGGGGTGCGAGTTCGCCCACGCAAGCATGCTGCGCTCCCAGCCGGCGCCCGTGCTCCATCCGCTCCCCTGCTTGAGGATGTAGCCGTACGCCAGTCCCACCCCCCACGCGGCGGCGTAACCAACGACAAGCTCGAGTGCGAGGCGGCGCAGAGCTGCGCCTCGGCCCGAACCGGCGGTCATCTCAACGGCCTGTTGGCGCCGCGCCGCCCCCGATCCAGCGCCGTACCTCCGCCACAACCGCCCGAGGCTCCACTGGCTTGGCGAGATATGACGTGAAGCCCACTTTCACCGCCCGTTCGCGATCGTCTGCGAGTGCGTGCGCCGTGAGCGCGATAATGGGGATATCGCGCGTCGTGGCATCCAGCCGAAGGATGCGTGTTGCTTCCCATCCATCGATCTCCGGGATCGAGATGTCCATGAGGATCAGGTCGGGGAGATCGCTGCGCGCGAGGGCGACGGCCTGAAGCCCGTCCTGGGCCTCGAGCACGGTATAGCCAACGTGCCGCAGCACAGTCGAGTATATGATGCGATTGTCCTCGTTGTCTTCCACGAGAAGAATCGTCTGTCCAATCGGCGCTGAAGGTTCCACGGGGTGGTGGAAGAGGCGGGAGGATGACGGCGTGACCACCACCATCGCAAAGCTAGTGCCCGGTAGGCTCCAGTCAGGGGGTTCCGGGCATCACGGTCTGGACAGCGGACCCGGTCCTCGTCGCGCTCCGCGTGCTTTCCCATATCATTCGGGAGAGGTCAATGATCAATGATCGGGCGACCCTGCTGTCCGGAATGCCGCGCGTGAGGACGACGAGAATGTACGGCGCCCGGTCGACGGGGTATACGATCGCAGCATCGTGGAGGGTGGCCGTGATGGATCCCGTCTTGTGCGCAACCGGCGTTCCCTGAGGTACGCCGGCCGGGATCTCTTCGTTGAACTCCTGCCGGAGCAGGATGTCCTTCATGATCCGGACGCTTTCCGGTCGCAGCGCCGATCCTCTCTCGATCTTCTGTAGCAGGATGGCAAGGTCGGCAGACGTCGTCGTGTTGCTCCGTCCGGCCGCGTACGCCTTGCCGTCCTCGACGCCGCGAAGCACCTCGATTCGGCTCGCCCCAAGGCCCCGCGCCGTCGCGTTGGCCGCCTCGGCGCCGACGAGCGCGATGAGCGCATTCGTCGCGAGGTTGCTCGACCGAACGATCATTCGCTCCATGAGCTCGCGGACCGGTACCCGCTCTCCGACTCGCCGGTACACGAGGGAGTCGCTATCCGCGCCTGCGTCGAGCGAGTAGGGCGACCCATCCACGATCGAGTGGAATCGATTCACCAGCAGGACCTCCTGGTCCAGCGAGAGCCGGCCGCGCTCCGCGGCTCGGAGCACCTCGATCATGACAGGGATCTTCATGGTGCTGGCCGCGTGAAAGCTCGTTGTCGCGTTCACGTCGATCGAATCGCCGGTCGCCAAGTCGCGAAAGCTCACGGCAACCTCCGCACCCGGAACGGCGGCGATACGCTCCCCGATTCGCGCGGCGAGACCGAAGTCGGCGCGCGGCACCGCCTGCGCAACCCCGGGCACAGGCGAACTCTGCATAAGGGTGATCGCCGTCACGGTAAGGAGGTGTCGCATTGTGCGGAATATACGGGTATCATCCTGCGCCGATAGCAGATACGAGTTGCGAATGCTCCTCTGATTCGTACTCTGCACAGAGCGAGGCGGCTCTCACGTGTTTCCGGGATGATCGTCCCCAGTCGAGTTGTCCAGATGACTACCGACCACACCGCAGCGCGAACATCGATGGTGGTCTCGAAGCAGGAGCGGCTCCGCTTCTCCGCGTTCCAATTTGACCGGACCCCATCGGGCCGAGTCACCTGTCAGGTTACCCTCGAGTATGGCCCGGGTGAGGTCGTATCGGGACAGGTTGCTGGTCAGGCGAGCCCGGCTGGCGACACGCGACTGGGTGCCGAAGCGGCCATCCGTGCACTCGAGGCCTTCACTGATGGCCACATCAAGTTCGAGCTCATCGGCGTGAAGGTGGTGCGGGCGTTCGACACCAACATCGTGATCACCTCGCTCATCCAGCACGGCGACAGCGGTCCGGATCGCCTGCTCGGCTGCTACGCGTCCCCCGACGGTGACCTCGTACGCGGGGCCGCCCTCTCGGTGCTCAACGCCACCAACCGCGTGCTCGGTAGCTACATCCTCACTCGCTGACCGCAAGCAGGTCGCCCTCCCGTCGTACCAGCGATCGCTCGCGCGGTCGTGCCTTCCCGGAGATTCCGCTTGCCAAACCGCCCGCGCTTCGCGATCGCCATGCTGTCTTGCGCGATCGCATTGCCAGCTGCCGACGCGCAGACGCCCGATTCACTCCCTGCGTTCCCGGTCGTCCAGGCTGGCATGCCCACGACGCGTGCGCCCGAGCCCTCGTGGGACATCGACGTCCGCTCGTTCGAGAACGAGGCGCGCGTCGCCCACTATGTCGAGATGTTCAGCGGCAGCGCCAAGGCGCGCATTACCGCGCGGCTCGAGCGTGGATCGCGCTACGAGGCGATGATCCGGGGCAAGATGCGCGACGGTGGCGTGCCCGAGGACATGTACTATCTGGCGCTGGTGGAGAGCGGCTTCGACCAGCATGCGTATTCGCGTGCGGCTGCGGTGGGCATGTGGCAGTTCATGACGTCCACGGGGCGTGGCATGGGACTGCGGATCGACGCATGGGTGGATGAGCGGCGCGATCCCATTCGTTCCACGGGGGCAGCCGTTCGGTTCATCAAGGGGCTGAGCGACCAATTTGGGTCGCTGTACCTCGCGGCGGCGGCATACAACGGCGGGCCCGGGCGCGTGTCGCGGGGGCTGGCTCGCTATGCCAGCGACGTCGATCGCACGCGCGGAGACGACGCCTTCTTTGTCCTGGCGGCGAAGGACTACTTCAAGAACGAGACGCGCGAGTACGTGCCACAGCTGATAGCTGCGGCCTTGGTCGCGAAGGACCCGTCGCGGTATGGTATGGAGTTGCGAACGCAGGATCCGTTTGCCTACGACTCGGTGCGCGCGCCCGGCAGCACGCCGCTTGCGGCAGTCGCGACGGCGCTGGACCTCGATCTGGCAACGCTCGTGGAATTGAACCCGCAGTTGCTCCGAGGCATGACCCCACCTGGCGCGGACTGGCAGCTCCGCGTGCCCGTCGGGCGCGCGCTGGACCTCGATTCGGCGCTGGCGACTCTTCCAGCCGAATCACGCGTCGCGACCACCCGGGTACGGACGAAGCAAGGGGACAGCCATGCGAGCATCGCCCGCGCGCATGGGATCTCTACGTCGTCGCTGACGACCTTCAACCCTACACTTCGGAAGCTCAAGAGCGGACGTCTCGCACCGGATCAGGGTGTGCTGGTTCCCTCGGCGGCGGTGGCCGCCGCCGCGCTGGACGTACCAGATCCGGCCCTCGAGATATATGGAGGGCGCGCACGGGGCACGCGGACGCACCTCGTGAAGAAGGGGGAAAGCGTCGGAGTGATCGCGCAGAAGTACGGCACGACCACCCGCCGCATCCTCGAACTGAACGGCCTCAAGAAGCCGCTCATCCGGGCCGGTCAGACGCTCGCCGTGAGCGGTTCGGTGCCTGCCGTGAAGCCGAAGCGGAAGCCCTCGGCAGGGTCGCGGAGCTAGTTCACCACTCCGCGGCCGCGGTACCCCTTGAACAGGATGCGATCGTACCCGTTCGAGGGATTGGCCCCCTGCGCCTGGGAGCGTGCAACGGCCACGGGACCACGGTTGTAGACCAATAAAGCCAGCTTGACGTCGCCGTCGTACTCGCCGATCAGGGTACGCAGGTAACGGAAGCCGATCCGCAGGTTGGTGTGCGGGTCGTAGAGCCGCTTCGTCGTGATGGTCTTGTCGAAGTACCGGGCCGTGGGGAGCATCACCTGAGCCAGCCCGACCGCGCCAACCGGGCTCGTGGCGTTCACGTTGAAGTCGCTCTCCAGCTTCACGAGCCGGAACGCGAGCTCCGGGTCGATTCCCTCTGCTTGAGCCACCTCGATAATGGTGCTGGCCAGATCGGCTCCGATATCGTACCGAGTCGAGAAGGAGATGATCTTATTGGCCCGATCGAGCTGGGCCTGGGCGAGCTCGAGCTCGCCCCGTGCGGAGTCCAGCTGGACCGTGAGGCTGCGATCTGTGCTGAGATCAATGCGGAACGGTCGATCCGCGGGCGCTGCAACTGCCTCGAGCATGCCAGGCCGGCGAGACCCCATGGCAAACGCTGCCAACCCGAAAAAGCTCACCGCCAGAACAGTATGTTTAACCCGTGCCCGGCGGCGCAATGCGTCGCTGCGGTGCACGTACGTGCCACGATGCGTTTTCATAAGTCGAACCCCGGTAAAGGGTTACGTACAGTTGTCCAGCTCGCTGCTCCTGCAGTGTACACTGGTAACGCCCATGCCATCAAGGCCTTGCGTACGCGCCACTTACTCCACCTGTTTTTTCGGCGAGTGAGACATTCCCGATCACCATCGCCCGATCCATCGCCTTCGCCATGTCGTACACGGTCATGAGGGCAACGGAGACCGCGACCAGTGCTTCCATCTCCACGCCGGTCCTGGCGAAGGTCCGCACGATCGCCTCAGCGCGAATGCCGGGGAGAGATTCGTCAGGCACCAGCGAAACCGCCACGTCTGTAAGCGGAAGGGGGTGGCAGAGCGGGATCAGGTCAGACGTCCGCTTGGCCGCCATGATGCCTGCGAGCCGAGCCACCCCGAGCACGTCGCCCTTCGCCACTACGTTCGCCGTGATGGCCTCGAGCGTTGCCGGCGCCATGGAGATCGACCCGGTGACGCGCGCCACCGAGCGGCTGGCGCGCG
>JBKJMP010000586.1:0-7230 GCA_046596395.1 Gemmatimonadaceae bacterium | reverse complement strand
CACATGGCGGGGCCGCCACATCGAACTCTGAGCGTTCGGCCGGTGCATTGCTTCGGAGGATCGTCAGCCGGGCCGCGGCTTCTCTCTCTCAGGTACGACCCGTGAATATCATCGTTGCGGAAGACGACAAGATGCTTTCGGAGATGATCTGCGGCATCCTCCGCGATGGCGGCCACGTCGCGGTGCCGGCCTTCGACTCCGTGCAGGTCATGTTCGCCGCGACGAACCAGCCCCCGGACCTCGTGCTGCTCGACATCAGCATGCCGGGAGGGACCGGCGTCGAGGTGCTTCGCAAGCTGAAGATGCTCAAGAAGACGAAGTACGTCCCGATCATCGTCATCAGTGGGAATACCGATCCGGAGATGCCGGCGCAGGTCGTCGCGTTGGGCGCGCACGCGTACATCGCGAAGCCCATCGATCCCGAGGCGCTCCTGCGGACGGTCGCCAGCAGCGTACTCTAGTCGGAGGCTGCCGTGCCGCGATGAGCCCTCAGCGGGAGCGTGAGCGTGGGCCTCCAGCAATGAGCAAGTCAGAGCCCGGGCTGGCGCTCGAGCTCAGGCTCGAGCTCTGAGGTGCTCAATGCTCGAGGCTTTACGCTCACGCTCTAGCTCTCAATACCGTACTTCCGACTCAAGCCACCAGGTTGGAGCTACAGTGGGCGCACTTGGATGCCGCGGCCGGAATACTGGACAGGCAGAACGGGCAGTCGCGCATTGCTGCCGCGGGTGCTGCCGGCACCGGCTTCTGCCACTTGTTCACTTGCCGCACGATCAGGAACACCACGAACGCGACCATCACGAAGTCCACGATCGTGTTCAGGAAGATGCCGTAGTTGAGCGTCGCCGCCCCGGCCGCCTTCGCCTCGGCAAGCGTGGCATGACCGGCCCCCGACAGGTCGATGAACCGGCTCTTCATGTCGGCCTTGCCGAGTCCGAGACCCACGACCGGCATGAGGACGTCGTCGACGAACGACGTCACGATCTTTCCGAACGCGACGCCGATGATGAGGCCAACCGCGAGGTCGAGCACGTTGCCGCGCATCGCGAAGGCCCTGAATTCCTTCAGCATGATCGTGGGGACTGGTGTGGGAGGAGCGCGCGCGACTCGGCTCGATCGCCAAATCCGCGCCCGCATCATTATCATTCGGGATGGGTATGAGCAACATCGCGATCAGGCCGCGCGAGGAGCTGATCGCCGAGATGCAGGGCGAGATCAAGGCGCTCGCGCGCGCCCAGAATGCCGTCATTCTCGCGCACAACTACGAGCGCCCCGAGGTGCAGGACGTCGCCGATTTCGTGGGCGATTCGCTCGGACTGTCGCGAGAAGCCGCGAAGACCGAAGCCGACGTCATCGTCTTCTGTGGCGTGCACTTCATGGCGGAGACGGCCGCCGTGCTCTCGCCCCAGAAGACCGTGCTGCTGCCCGACCTGGCGGCGGGCTGCTCGCTCGCCTCGATGATCGACGCCGCCCAGCTCCGCGCCTGGAAGGCGGAGCATCCCGGGGCCGTGGTGGTGTCGTACGTGAACACGACTGCCGAGGTGAAGGCCGAGAGCGACTACTGCTGCACGTCGGGGAACGCGCTCGAGGTTGTGAACGCCATTCCTGCGGACACGGAAATTCTCTTCTGCCCGGACATGTTCCTCGGCGCCCACGTGAAGCGCCTGAGCGGGCGCGAGAACATCCGGATCTGGATGGGCGAGTGTCACGTGCACGCGGGGATCGATCCGGAGGACATCCGGCTCAAGCGCGCGGAGCATCCCGGTGCCGAATTCCTCATCCATCCCGAGTGTGGGTGCTCCACGAGCGTCCTCGAGGCGATGAGCGCGGGCGAGGTAGATCCCGAGGGTGTCCAGATCCTGTCCACGGAAGGGATGATCAAGCGCCCGGCGTTGTCGGACGCGGACGAGTTCATCGTCGCGACGGAAGTCGGCATCCTGCATCGCCTGCGACGCGAGAACCCCGCGAAGCGATTCTTCGCCGCGAATGAGAAGGCGTCGTGCACCTACATGAAGGTCACCACGCTCCCGAAGGTGAAGCGGGCACTGGCGCGGCTCGAGCATCGAATCACCGTCCCGCCCGCCATCGCCGACCGGGCGCGCCTGGCCATCGAGCGCATGATCGCCATCGGCGGCCAGCGGCCGTTGAGCCCCGTTCCTGAAACGACGGCCGATCCGGGGGAGTAGCACCCGGACGTCCGGCTGCTGGAGCTGCCATGGAAGCCGAGCCACAGAAGCGCACGAGCGCATCGCGCACCATCACGCCGCTCAGCACGCCGGCGCTCGAGAGCGTGGGTATGCTGCGCTTTCCCTATGCGCATGCGGAGCTGCATGCGCTGGTGAAGTCAGCGCTCGACGAAGATGGCGCATTCAACGACCTCACGACCATCGCGACGGTGGTGTCGGACCGGCACGCGCGCGGCCGGCTCGTGGCGCGGGAGAAGGGCGTGCTGTGCGGGATTCCGCTCGCCGTCGAGGCGTTTCGTACGCTCGATCCGAAAGTGACGATTCGCGTCGACTGCGAGGACGGCGGCCGCCTCTCGCCCGGCGATCCCGTGCTCTACCTCTCCGGACATGCGCGCGCCCTGCTCGCCGCGGAGCGCGTGGCACTCAACTTCATGCAGCGGCTCTCCGGCGTGGCGTCGCTCACGGCGCGGTACGTCGATGCGGTGCGCGGCACGCGCGCCCGGATCCTCGACACCCGAAAGACGACACCAGGTTGGCGGCTGCTCGAGAAGTACGCCGTGCGCGCCGGTGGAGGCACGAACCACCGCCTCAACCTCTCCACCGCGGTCCTGATCAAGGACAACCACCTCGCATCGGTTGATGGCGACGTTGGACTCGCGGTGCGCCGCGCGCGCGACCTCGCGCCGGTGGGGACGAAGATCGAGGTGGAGTGCGACCGCATCGAGCAGGTGAAGGCGGCCCTCCTCGCACTCGCGGACATCGTGATGCTCGACAACATGACCGTCGAGCAGATGCGCGAGTGCGTACAGCTCGTCGACGGGCGCGTGATCACCGAGGCGTCGGGCGGGGTGAACCTCGATTCCGTCCGCGAGATCGCGTCCACCGGCGTGGACTGGATCTCCGTGGGCGCCATCACGCACTCGGCGCCCGCGCTCGACCTCGCGCTCGACTTCGAGTGACTTGAGCACCGGACCCTTTGCTGCGCTCCGCACGACGGCAGTGAAGCTCGTGGGGCCCGTGCTTCGGGTGCCCCTGCTCGCCAAGGTGGCCGGCGCCAACCTGCTCATCGTTGTGACCGCGCTGGTGGCGGTGTCGGTGGAGCGCGAGTTGAACCTTCCCATCCGCACCGTCTCGATTCTCGGCATCGCGCTCGGCGCGAGCCTGGTGGTGAACCTCGTGTTGGTGTACGTCGCGTTGCGCCCGTTGAATGATCTCGAGCTCACGGCAACGCGCCTCACCCGTGGCGACATGAACGCCCGAGTGCCCACGAGCGCGCTCGCCGATCGCGACATGGCGCGCGTGGGCACCACGCTGAACCGGCTGCTCGACCGGCTCACGGAGGATCGCGCGCGCGAGCGTCGGCTCGCTGCGCAGGTGGTGAGCGCACAGGACGAGGAGCGGGCGCGCGTCGCGCGCGAGCTGCACGACTCGACCGCGCAGATCCTCACGGCCGTGATGCTGCAACTCGGTGCGGCGGCGCGGGAGAGTACGTCGCCAGTGCTCGATGCGCGCATCGCCACGCTCCGCGAACTGGCGGCCGAGGCGCTGGAGGAAGTGCGGTCGCTGTCGCACACGATGCACCCCCGCGTGCTGGACGATCTTGGCCTTGCGCCGGCGCTGGAGTGGCTCGCGCGGCAGGCCCGCGCGCAGGAGACGCTGGACGTACAGGTCGTGGCCGTGGAATTCACCCCGCCGATTCCTGCGCCGTTGGCCTCCGCGCTGTATCGTGTGGCGCAGGAGGCCCTGCGAAACGCGGCTCGGCATGCGGATGCGCGGCACGTGACGCTGACGCTTCGTCCCGACGGGCAGGCGGCGGTGCTGGAGATCGCGGATGACGGACGCGGTTTCGACGTGGCGAGTGCGGAGAAGCGGCGGCCCGGTATGGGGCTGTTCTCGATGCGCGAGCGGATTGGGCTGGTGAACGGGCGGCTGTCGGTGAGCAGTGCTCCGGGCCGCGGGACACGCGTGATGGCGGTCGTACCCCTGACGATTGCGGAGGAGTGGAGCGAATGACGATTCGAATCGTGCTCGTGGACGATCACGCCATCGTGCGCACGGGCCTCAAGGCGGTCCTCGGCGGCGCGCCGGAGCTCGAGGTGGTCGGCGAGGCGTCGGGGGGACACGAGGCGGTAACGCTGCTCGCCACGACCCGCGCGGACGTCGTCGTGATGGATCTCTCGATGGCGGAGGGGGACGGCATCGCGGCCACGCGGATCATTACATCAGGTGACGGCGAGCTCCCGCGCGTGCTCGTGCTCACGATGCATGCGGAGGAGGCGTACCTCGAGGCCGTGCTCGAGGCGGGCGCGTCAGGCTATCTCGTGAAGAGCGCGGCCGACCGCGAGCTGGTGGACGCGGTACGCGCTGTGGCGCGTGGCGAGGTGTGGGTGATGCCCGCCGCGGCAAAGGTCCTGGCGCAGGGCGCGCGGCGGCGTGAGGAGCACGCGACGGACAAGGCGCGCTACGAGCGCCTGACGGATCGCGAGCGCGCGGTCATGCGACTGATCGCCGAGGGGTACACCGCACCCGAGATCGGCGAACAGCTGGCGATCAGCCCGAAGACTGTCGACACGTACAAGCAGCGGATCAACGACAAGCTCGGGCTGACGCATCGAGCTGACTACGTGAAGCTGGCGCTCAAGCTGGGACTGCTGCAGACCCCGACGAACTAGGAACATCGGGGCCTGCACGACCGTGCCTGTGCTTAGCTGCGCCGCATCCGCCGGCGAGCGAGAGGAACCACGACGAGGAGACCCGTCGCGAGAAGTACGATGGAGCCCGGCTCCGGGGTCGTGACGGAGGCGACGGCGTCGAACTCGCCGCCGAGATAATTGTCCCCCGAAATGCCCTGCGTGCTGCCAAGGAAAGCGCCAGAGGTCGAGTACTGGTACAGCGTGCCGAAGCTCGACTGCGACGTCAGCCAGAGACTGCCATCCGCGTAGTCCATCGCCAGCGATCCGGTGGCGCTTCTACCGGTGCTGAACGAACTGATCAAGCCGCCGCCGAGCGTCCAGTTCGTGACCCGGCCGGAACCGTACCCGAGGGTCCACATGGTGTTCGTGCCCAGGTCATACGTGATGCCGAGCTCCTGTTGGAGCAGCGTCGAGAAGAGCAGCGAAGGGTTGCTCCAGTCGCGATCCATGCGAATGACATTGCCGTTGTTGAAATCGACCGCGTAGTTGCTCGTGCCGTTGGTGGCACCGTCGTAAAAGCGGAAGCCGCCCGGATACGCGTAGTTCGTTCCCGTGTACGAGCCGCCGAGTGTGTACTGCGAGCCCAGGCCGCCGCCGGTGTTGCCATTGAAGAGCGTGCGGACGTCGCCTGATACGGCGATGGCATACTCGTTCGAGTTGGCCTGCGCCCACGAATTAATCACCACCCCTCCCTGGACGACGGAGTTTCTGCCCTGATCTCCAGCCGTGAGGTAATACGCACTTGTTTGTGCGCTGGCCGACGCGGACGCAAAGAGCGTCGCCGCGAGGGCGAGGGTTCCAGCGTGCTTGAAATTCACGGAATCCTGCCTGTTTTTGGGAGGCCTGCCAGTGCGACGAGATCACTCGCGCATTTGTTCGCGCCGTTAGTAAGTCAATCGGCGCGCCAGAATTCGGTGTCGTGCCGGCTCTCGAACATACGGACGAGCCGAGCGCGTAAGCCGCACTGAACCAACGACATGCCGCTGTATCCCCATGCGCGCGTCGTTTCGCGAGGCGGAGGCCGCTGCGGCGCAATCGCGACACATCGTGGCATGTGAGCAACAGCGATACACACGGCTCCCTGTAAACGGATGTCCAGATTTACATCACGCGATACGTCGTCAGAACGCAGCCACCGTCGATCGTCCGATTCTCGACGAGTTCCAGCTTCACGCCCATCGCGCCTCCGAACATCGGCACGCCGGATCCGAGCAGCACCGGATGGATGTTGAGGCCCACTTCGTCTACCACCCCCGCTTCGAAGAGTGAGCGTGCGAAGTCGCCGCCGCCCATCAGGCAGATGTCCTTGCCGGGCTGCTGCTTCAGCTGTCGGACGAATCCGCCCGCGTCGTCGGAGACGAGTTGCACGCCGGGTTGTGGGCTCGACTTCAGCGTGCGCGAGAAGACAAAGGAGCGCATGTCGGACGAGCCGCCGCCCGCGCCGCCATTCTGGAGCGCGACGTCGAACGTCTTGCGCCCCATCAGCACCGTGTCAACGCGTGGCCAGAAGTCGGCCATGACTTTCTGGACGTCGCTGCTGAAGTGGAGCCAGTCGAGCGAGCCGTCGCCCGCGGTGATGAATCCGTCGAGGCTGCAAGCGGCGCCGTAGATGACCTTGCGCATTCCGTCCTCCGAGGGGAGCAGGTGGCGAACGACCATGACGGTGTCTATACTAAACCGCCATTCAGGAACAATTCTAAACGGCCATTCAGAAACGGTCAAGCCCCCGTGTCCCCACGCCCCCGCAAGGTCAGCGACGACGAGATCTTCGCAGCCACGTACCGCGCCATGCAGCGCCTCGGGCCCGGCGAGCTCACCCTCGCCGCGATCGGCGAGGAGGCCGGGGTCACGGCGGGCGCGATCGTGCAGCGGTTCGGCTCCAAGCGCGACCTGCTGCTCGCCCTCTCGGCCGGTGCGGCAGGCGCAGCCCCTGATGTCATCGCCGGCTTCGAGGCGAAGCACACCTCTCCACTCGGCGCGCTTCGCGACTATGCGGGGTGCATGGCGGCGCTCGCGTCGTCGCCGGAGGCGCTCGCGCGCAACCTCGCGTACCTCCAGATCGACCTCACCGACGCCGATTTCCGGCGGCCGCTCCTCGTGCAGGCGAGGGCGACGCGCGTTGGCCTCGCTGCGCTGCTCGCGCGCGCCGTGCGCAGACGCGAGCTCGTGCAGCGCACGGACACCAACGCGCTCGCCCGCGTCGTGGAATGCACGCTGAACGGCTCCATGCTCACGTGGGCATTCTACCGGGAGGGGACGGCGGCGACATGGATGCTTCACGACCTGGATGCCGTGCTGATCACGTATCTCGCGAAGCACCGAGGGTAGCGGACGATTGCGGAACGCGTGCGGGA
>JBKJMP010000585.1:0-3692 GCA_046596395.1 Gemmatimonadaceae bacterium | reverse complement strand
CCGCCGCCTGCTGTTTCGCGGTACCGTACATCCATGGACCGGCCAATCTCCCCCATGACGTCGATGACTTCATCGACGGGGATCTTGAACTCGACCCCAGCCATGGCGAGCTCGATGCCCGCGAGGGCGATCGCTGAACCGGTTGCGTTGCGAAAGACGCACGGCAGCTCCACCAATCCGCCGAGCGGATCGCAGACGAGCCCGAGGGTCCCCTGCATCGCGAGCGCGGTCGCATGCCCCACCTGCGACGGCGTTCCGCCGAGCATCTCGGTCGCTGCGCCGGCCGCCATCGCGGCGGCGGCTCCTGTCTCGGCTTGGCACCCGCCTTCGGCGCCGGACAGCGACGCACGCTCCGCGATCACCGCCCCGATCAGGCCGGCGACCGCCAGCGCACTCACGAGCGCCTCGTCGCCGATGTTCTTTGCGTCGGCAATGCCGGTGAGGACCGCGGGAAGGACGCCGGCCCCGCCAGCGGTCGGCGCGGCGACGATGACGCCCATCGCCGCATTGACCTCCTGCACCGCGAGGGCGCGGGCGAGGATATCGCGAAAGGGTGTGCCCGCCAGCGGACCTGCGGGTCCAGTACGGAGCTTGGCGGCATCGCCGCCAACCAGGCCGGAGGCGGAGTAGAGGTCACCGGTCATGCCACGCGCAACGGCGCCACGCATGACGTCGAGGGCGCGCTTGAGGGCGTGTCGAATGTCCTCGACGGTGCGCCCCTGATCCTTTGCCTCCAGCTCGAGGGCGAGTTGCGCGAGGGAGAGATCGCGTGACTCGGCATCGCGGATGGCGTCGGCGAGAGACTTGTACATAGCGGAATAATAGTCGCTGGCTGGACAGCACCACGTTGATTCACCGTTCCCGTCAGGACGATCGGGCGGTTCGTTACGCGCTGACCTTGTCGAGCCGAAACGCCCAGCGGACCCATGGGAGCAACCGAATCTCGTCCCGGGTGTGCTCGCCAGGCGCCTCGTCGAGCTCGATCACCATGAATGCGTCGCCGCCACGTTGCTTTCGCGTCAGTCGGAGCGTGGCGATGTTGAGTGACTCGTCGGCGAGAATGTTCGCAATGCGCGCCACCGACCCTTTCACGTCCTCGGCGACCAGGACGATGCTGTGATGGTTTCCGGTGACCTCGACGGGATAGCCATCGATCTCCGTGACGATCACGCGGCCTGCGCCGAGCGACGAGCCGGTCATCGTTGCCGTGCGGTCGCCGCGCTCGAGCGTGAGGCGAACGGTGTTCGGATGGGAATCCTCATCGAGCGTGGTCTTCTCGAACTTGAAGTCCAGCCCTTCGCGCTCGGCGATGTCGAGGGCATCGCGGAGGCGTTCGTCATCCGGACGAAAACCCATGAGGCCGCCGGTGAGCGCCTTGTCGGTGCCGTGTCCTTCCCCCGTGCGAGCGAAGGAGCCGTGCAGCTCGAGCCGCGCGCGCTCGGGTGTTCCGCCGACGAGACACCGCGCGAGGAGGCCGATGCGACAGGCGCCCGCGGTGTGCGAGGAGGACGGGCCCACCATGACGGGGCCGATGATGTCGAGGAGACTGACCACTGGACGAGAGGACGAGAGGACGAGAGGACGAGAGGACGAGGGGACGAGAGGACGAGGGGACGACGCTACCCAGCCTTCCTCTGCTTCGATTTTCTCTTCAGCATCGCACGCAAGTAGCGGCCCGTGTGCGAAGCTTCGATCGCGGCCACGTCTTCGGGGGTGCCTGATGCGACGATGGTGCCGCCGCGCGTGCCACCTTCCGGACCCAAGTCGATAATCCAGTCGGCGGTCTTGATGACGTCGAGGTTGTGCTCGATCACGAGGATCGTATTGCCCCGATCGACGAGACGATGGAGTACGGTGAGCAGCACGCGCACGTCCTCGAAGTGCAAGCCGGTAGTCGGCTCGTCGAGAATGTACAGCGTCCGCCCCGTGTCACGCTTCGACAGCTCGGTGGCGAGCTTGATGCGCTGTGCTTCGCCGCCGGACAGCGTGGTCGCGCTCTGTCCGAGGTGGATGTAGCCGAGTCCAACGTCGTTCATCGTCTCGAGCTTCTGGCGCACGCGCGGCTGGTTCTCGAAGAACGTCGCCGCGTCCTCGACGGTCATCTCGAGTACGTCGGCAATGCTCTGGCCGCGAAAGCGAACCTCGAGTGTCTCTCTATTGTAGCGCTTGCCCTTGCAGACCTCACACGGGACGTAGACGTCGGGGAGGAAGTGCATCTCGATCTTCACGAGTCCATCACCCTGGCAGGACTCGCAGCGGCCGCCCTTCACGTTGAATGAAAAGCGCCCCGGTCCGTAGCCGCGGATCTTGGCCTCCGGGAGCTCAGCGAACAGCTCACGAATGGGCGTGAACAGACCGGTGTACGTCGCGGGATTGGAGCGCGGCGTTCGGCCGATGGGACTCTGGTCGATGTCGATGACCTTATCGATGTGCTCCAGCCCCGTAATGCGGTCGTGCGCACCCGGCAGCACGCGCGCCCGGTAGAACTGCCGCGCGAGCGACCGATGGAGGATGTCCTCGATGAGCGTGCTCTTTCCCGAGCCCGACACACCCGTGACCGCGACGAACAGCCCGAGGGGGATTTCTGCGTCCACGTTGCGAAGGTTGTGCTCGCGTGCGTTCTGGATCCGGATGGACTTCTTGCGGTCCGGGGGACGGCGCGCGGCCGGCAGCGCGATCTCGGACTCGCCGCTGAGGTAGCGCCCCGTGATCGAGCGCGGTGTGCGAATGATGTCGTCCACCGTGCCGGACGCGATCACCTCACCACCGTGCTTGCCGGCGCCCGGTCCCATGTCGATCACGTGGTCGGCCGCGCGCATCGTCTCCTCATCGTGCTCGACGACGATCACGGTGTTGCCGAGATCGCGCAGCTGCTCCAGCGTGGCGAGCAGGCGGGCGTTGTCGCGCTGGTGCAGGCCGATGGAGGGCTCATCGAGGATGTAGAGCACGCCGACGAGCTTCGATCCGATCTGGGTGGCGAGCCGAATGCGCTGGGCCTCGCCCCCCGACAGCGACTCGGCGGAGCGGCCCAGCGTGAGATAGTCGAGGCCGACGTCCACGAGGAAGCGAAGGCGCTCGCGCATCTCCTTGAGGATCGGCGCGGCGATCTCCGGATCGAGGCCGTTCACGCGACCTTCGCCCTTCACCGGCACGGAGTTGAAGAACGCCAGCGCCTCGGTAATGGCGAAGTCCGTGATCTGGCCGATGCTGCGCCCGTCGATCGTGACGGCGAGCGACTCCGGCTTCAGCCGGTGTCCCTCGCACACCGAGCATGGGACGGCGAGCATGTAGGACTCGAGCTCGAAGCGGACCATGTCCGACTCGCTCTCCTCGTATCGCCGCTCCACGTTCCCGATGATGCCTTCCCACGTGCTCTCGCTCTTCTTCTTTTTCTTGCCGCCGGCGGCGATCATGTCGCCGTGCAGGAGGCAATCGCGTACGCCCTGATCAAGCTGCCCCCAAGGAGTGTTGAGGTCGAACTTGAACTGCCGGGCGAGCGTGGGCAGCACGACCTTGCGCAGGTAACCGGTGGGCTCGCCCCATGGCAGCACGACGCCTTCGAGGATGGAGATGCGCGGATCGCCGAGTACGAGCTCCTCGCGCACGCGACGCCGCGTGCCGAGGCCGCCACATTTCACGCACGCACCGAAGGGAGAGTTGAACGAGAAGTGCCGCGGCTCGAGCTCCGGCAT
>JBKJMP010000177.1:0-7240 GCA_046596395.1 Gemmatimonadaceae bacterium | reverse complement strand
GGGCCGCCCTGCTTGCGGGTTTGCGCAGTGAGGAACTTGGGGTCGGCGGGATCGGTTATGGCGCCGGCCACCTGCCGTTGCGCGTGCGCCGAGGTCGATTGTGTCAATATCGCCAAGGCGCACACCATCGACGTTCCAATCACTTTCCGCATCCTGCGTCTCCGTCGCTCGAAGGCTGAACGTCGTCGTATTGATTGCGGCATACCGCGTGCTCCCGCCGAGCGCGATCGCATGAACGTGGGGATCTCGCGTGAGCGATGCCTCGCTACTGTCGTGGCCTAGTGACGGCCCCTTCGCTTCTTCGCACGCGCTGCTTTCTCGTGGTCACGCCTGAAGAACTCCGGCAAGCTGATGGACGCACTCACCACGCCGGATTCGCCGCGATCAATTCGCCCATCGCCGACCCCTCCAACGGCGCCGAGAACAGGTACCCCTGACCGAAGTCACAATCCAGCCGCCGCAACTCGGCGAGTTGGAGCAGCGTCGTGACGCCCTCCGCCACCGATCCGAGGCCAATGCTCTTCGCCAACTGCAACACCGTGACGACGAGCTGCCGCGAACGCTCGTCGTCGTCCATGCGGCTCACGAACGTGCGATCCACCTTCAGCGCGTCCAGCGGAAGCTGGTGGAGATAGCTGAGCGACGAGTAACCGGTGCCGAAATCGTCCATGTGTACCTGCACGCCAAGCGTCTTCAACTGCTCCAGCACCGCCTTCGCCGCCTCGGGCTGGTCGATGATGAGACTCTCCGTCACCTCGAAATGCACGCGCGTCGGGGCGAGGCCCGACTCGGTGATGACTGCCGCGATGCGCTCCACGAGCGATGGCTGCGCGAACTGCTTGATGGAGAGGTTGACGGCAATCGTCAGCGGCGCACGATCGGTTGGAACTGGCCACCGCTGCACTTCGCAGCAGGACTCGCGCAACACCCATTCCCCCATCGCGACGATGAGTCCCGTATCCTCCGCCAGCGCGACGAACTCCGACGGCGGCACGAGTCCGCGCTCTGGATGCTGCCAGCGAATCAGCGCTTCGGCACCAATGATGCGCCCCGTGCGCAGGTCCACGACGGGCTGGTAGACGAGCCGAAACTCACGGCGGTCGAGCGCGCGCCGGAGGTCGGTCTCGAGTTGCAGGCGCGCCAACGCTTCGCTGTGCATGGCGCGGTCGAACATCGCGAACCGCGCGCGGCCGGCGCTCTTGGCGCGGTACATGGCCATGTCCGCGCTGCGCAGCAGGTGCTCCGGCAACTCGGTGCCGAGAAAGCTCGAGGAGCTGAGCACGATCCCGATGCTCGCCGAGGTGAACACCTCGAACCCGCCAAGATCGATTGGCAATGCGAGTGATTCCTGGATGCGGCCGGCCACCGTCACGGCGTCGTCGTCCACCGAGAGGCTCTCCAGGAGGATGGCGAATTCGTCGCCCCCCAGGCGAGCGACGGTATCCTCCGGCCGAAGCACGAGCGACAGTCGCGACGCGACGTTCACCAGCATGGCGTCGCCGCCGTGATGGCCGATGCTGTCGTTGACGATCTTGAAGCGGTCGAGATCGAGGAAGAGCACGGCGAATCGCGCCGTCGGATCGCGCTGCGCTCGCGCGATGGCGTTGCGGAGCCGCTCGGTGAGGTACGCGCGGTTCGGCAGGCCGGTGAGCTCATCGTGCAGCGTGATGTGGACCAGCTCCTCCTGCGTGTCCTTCCTGATGACCAGCTCGCGCCGCAGGTCGAGCTCGGTACGCATGGCGTTCGCGCTGTCGGTCAACAGCTCGATGTCAGCGCCCGACCAGGTGCGGTCCGCATCATCATCCGCCACACACATGACGCCGGACGTCCGGCCATCGCGACAGGTGAAGGGCACGATCGCGATCGCATGCGCCCGTGCCAGCAGGTGCGGGTGGCCAAGCTGCGCGTTGCACTCGTCCATGGCGTGCCCAGCGTCCACGGTGATGTGCCGCGCGGTGGCGAGCGCCCTGTCCACGAGCTCGCGGCAGCAGGGCACGGTACGCCATGCCCGAGCGCGGCCGCCAACGCCGAGGCATCCCTTCACCACCTGGCGCCCGCCTTCCACCACGGCGACGATGGCCATCGGAGCATGCAATGAGGCCGCGAGGATGCGCGCTGCACGATCGTACGACTCCTCCGGCGGCACGCCCAGCAGGAACTCGATCGCTCGGCTCTTGGACCCGAAGATGACCGACGGGTCGGGCAGAGGCTGTGGCAGCGGGAGATAATCATCCCCGATCATCATGTTCCTGGGTCGCGAGCCACCGACAGCGGCCGTAGGGTCGGTTCACGCCAGCACCGTGGCACGAATGGGTCCAGACCGTTGGACCGCCTCGTGCCCCAAGCTGCGGAGGGGGACGCGACTCGCTCCTAGTGGCGGCCCCGCCGCTGCTGCGCACGCGTGGATTTCTCGTGCACACGCCTGAAGAAATCCGGCAAGCGGATCTCGAGCGGCCTCGCGGCCCCATCGGGCGACCAGACCAGCGTCGTTCGCTCGACGACCGGTGAAACCTCCATCGGCGTCCAGCGCTCGATGCTGCGTGCTTCGATGTCGACGACCCAGTACTCGCGCACCCCGGACTCCATATAGAACTCGCGCTTGGTGACGCGGTCCGTCCGCATACTGCTCGGCGAAACGACCTCGATGGCAAGGAGCAAACCGTCCTCGAGCGCATCTGGCGTGACGTACAGGTCGGGTTGGGTGACGGAGTCAGCCTGCAGTGCCACGTCTGACGGTGAGAGAAAGGTGAGCCCCAGACCTTCACGGTCCATGTAGGGCGCGATCAGGAGATGGAGCTCGCCGATCGCGAGTTGATGCGGATCTCCCGGTGACGGCGTCACGAGCAACTCGCCGCCGATGAGCTCGTAGCGCGGCCATGACGGCGTCTCCGCATTGAGGCGGCGTACAGCGTCCGGCGTCCAACGTCTACGAATCGCAGGCATGGACATAGTCTGCTCGGCTCCGGTGGGCGTTGGCAAGTGCACACGACAGATCATGCAGGAATCGGCGAGATGGAGCGTGACCGAAAACGCGCCCGCGCCATCGTTCCAACGCGTCAGCGCCCTCGCTTCAATCGTTCGCGCTTCACCACCGCTGCCGGCGACTTGCCCCCCAACGCTGCCTGCGGAGTCGTCTCCCACTTCCGCTGCCGCTCGCTCAGTGCCTCGGCGAGAACGACCCACTGCGTGACGCCGACACGGAGGAACTCCTCACGCCAGATCATCCATTCCGTCGCAAGACGCGAATGCAGTGTCGCCTCCTCGATTCCCATGCGAGCTCCCCACTCTCCGACGCCCTTGAACGTCACATCGGGCTCCATCAGACGATCGCTCAAGTCGTCGTAAAGCTCGGCCATCCATGCGCCGACGCTGGGATCCAACAAGTGTCCGCCCGGAAAGGTCCGCACTCGTTCGTCGAAGGCTTGGCGATCGCGCAGCACGGCACCGGCCCACGGGTACGACAGCCCCTCGTTCGCCGCCATCCACGCGAAGAAGCGCCGCAACGACGAGCGAAGGCCACGCGCCATCGATTGCGCGGACATCACCTTGCGCGGGAAGGTGTCGTACAGGAAGACGCGCAGGTCACGCTCGCTGAACGCGCGCAACGGAACGCCGAGGTGAACGCTCGTCATGTTCATGAACAGCGAGATTGCCTGCTCGTCGTCAGCGACGCGCTTCGCCGGCGCACCGGCGGCGCGCTCCGCCGCGAGGTAGCGCTCGAGACGCGAGAGATCCTCCTGCATCCGTACTTCGCCGGCGGCGGAATCGACCCGCGCGCGAGGATCGGCTTGCTCACCCCGGGGAAGCGCACGCAAGGGACGGTCCGGCAAGGACCACAATGGTGGGCGGCCGATGGTGACGTCGAGCAGCGAGTGCGTGGTGCCCGTGACATCGTCCGTCCAAACGAGCCCTCCCTTCACGTCCTGTCCCTCGTGTGCCTTCAGCCACGCCGCGAATCGGGGAATGGAATCCAGCGCACGGGCGAACTCCAATGCAGACGTCCGCGATATTCCGCCCCCGATCGTGTTGCGCGCCATCAGCGACGGCCACGCATGCTCGGTGGGGGCGTAACGCCCGGTGTTCGTGAGCTCCTTTCGCATTTCCGGCGGTAGCTCGCTGCGCGCATTGAACAGCAGCGAGATGTTCGCACCCGTCTGCCGGCTGAAGTCCCTGTCTGTATCCTCATCGAGAAGCTCGGCTATCTCGACGACGTCCTCGTAGATCGCGAGGCCGCAGGCTTCGCCGGCATTCCCCAGCACGCATGCATACCACGGATGCTCCGACTGACCCTCGATGCTGATGATGTCAGAGTCCGTCAGCCCGGTCCACGGGCGCGCACGATGGAAGGCCGCGGCGGCGTCCAGAATGCTCGATTGGGTGACGGCGTCGAAGCCCCATGCGGCCCATGTCACCGGCTGCGAGAGTGCGCCCATGTCGCCCGTAACGGCCGACATCTGTGCTCGAAGCCCAACGAGAAACTCGTCGAGGTTAGCGAGCAGGATGTCGTCCGCGACCAGAGGCACGCCGAGCGCATGCAGCGGTGCGCGGAGTGCCTCGGCGACGGCGGCGTGTCGAACACACGCGACGGAGGGCGGTGCCGCTCCCTCCTCGATGAGTCTCGCGATCGCACCTGCAATCAGCGTTGCAACCGCCTCGGCTTCAGCCGGTGGATGCGCGATCAGGTCGCACCGCAACACGCGCTCGCGCGTTGCAATCACGAGCGCCGCGGGCCTCGCTTCGGGGTCGGACGCGATGAACATCAAGACCGGCGCAAGGTCGGCCTCCCACGGCTCGGCGCGGGTAAGGCTCGCCGACGTCACCGGCATGTACCGAACAGGAGCGTCGGCCGGCAGGAGGCGCAGCAACGGGTTGGCGTTCGACTCGGCCTTGCCGCAGCAGTGCTTGTACTTCCGGCCCGATGCGCAGGGACAGGGATCGTTGCGTCCAGGTTTCACGACAGCGGCTCCGTCCCCTCGCTGAGGATTCGCAGGTGTTGCTCGTAACTGAACATCCGTCCACGTCTGCGACCAGTCATCTCGCGCACAATGCCCGTCGCGGAGAGACGTTTGCAGCGCCGAGTTCACCGTGGGAAGCGACCGCCCACTTCACTCGGCGATCCTCGTCGGGTTATCCGCAGCTCGTTCCTGAAGTGCCTGGTGCACGCGCAACGCAGAACCGCTCGCGGGATCGGATTTCTGGCTGTTGATGCGCCGCGTGCGCGATATACATGCCCGGAATCTCACGCCGTCGCAACGACGTGAATCGGGCGCTCGCCCACGATTCTCGTTGTGGGGTGACGACGTCGGCATCGCCGGGGATCCGCTCGGCACGGGAGCGCATCGAGATCGGGCTGTTCACCACGGATTGTGGTGAGCGCCACGGGACGCTTGCGCCACTCGGACCCCCGGGTGATATACCAGCCGCTTGGGAACCGTCCTCATCTCACGCGGACTTCGATCGCTTCTCGCAAATGGCGTTACCTACCGAATGATCGACGTGGCTGCCCCGATCCCGCTCGAGACGCTCTCGGCCGGCGAAATGAAGTTCGAGCACTACCGGCGACGTGTGGGCCTCGTGCTCGCGCCCGCGGTTTTCATCACGCTGCTGCTGCTCCCGATGCCGACGCTCTCCGGCCCCGCGCATCGGCTCGCGGCGATCCTCGCCACGGTAGTGGTCCTCTGGGTTTCGGAAGTCTTGCCGATGCCGGTGACTGCGCTGCTCGGCGCGGTCGCCGCGGTGGTCATGAACGTTGCGCCCGCGAAGGAGGTGCTCGCGCCGTTCGCCGATCCCCTGATCTTCCTGTTCATCGGCGCCTTCATTCTCGCGCGGGCCGTGTTCCTCCAGGGGCTCGACAGGCGCTTTGCGTACGCCGTGCTCTCGCTGCCGTGGGTCGGCACCCGTCCCTCCCGCATCCTGTTCGCATTCGGCGCTGTGACCGCCATGATGTCGGCGTGGATCTCGAACACGGCGACGACGGCGATGATGTTCGGCATCGGCATGTCGATCCTGGCGTTCTTCTTCGAAAAGAAGGAGGGGGCGCCGGCGATCGACCCCCGCTATGCGACCGGGCTGATGCTGATGACCAGCTTCGCGGCGTCGATCGGAGGACTTGCCACGCCCGTCGGAACGCCGCCGAACGTGATCGGACTGGGCTTCATCCGCACGCTCGTCGGCGTGGAGATCACCTTCTTTCGCTGGATGATCATCGGCGTCCCGACCGTCGCGATCCTTTTCGTCGTGTTGTTCGGCTACCTCAACATGCTGTGTCCGGCCGGCGTGCGGGAGCTGGAGGGCAGCCGGGCCATGATCGCGCAGCGGCGTGCGGAGCTCGGCAGATGGACCCGGGGGCAGCGATCGGTGGCGCTCGCGTTCGGGTTCACGGTGCTGCTGTGGATCGTCCCGGGGATCATCGCCGTTGTTTTCGGTGAGCGGAGCCCCATGTACCTCGCCATCAGCCGGAGCATCCCGGAAGGCGTCGCGGCCCTCGCTGGCGCCGTGCTGCTGTTCATCCTGCCGGGCGATGACGGCGAGCGAGCAATCACGTGGCCCCAGGCCGCACGCATTGATTGGGGTGTCGTGCTGCTGTATGGCGGCGGCTTCGCGCTCGGGGTGCTGTCATTCCAGACCGGCCTTGCCGAGTCGATCGGCCGCGGCCTCACTGGCATGCTGCCGATCAGCGGCGAGTTCGGACTGCTCGTGGCCTCGGTGATCATCGCGGTGCTCGTGTCCGAAGCCACGAGCAACACCGCGTCGGCGAACATGGTGGTGCCGGTCGTCATCTCCATTGCCGGCGCATCGGGCATCGACCCGCTGGTCCCCGCACTCGGCGCCACCTTCGCATCGAGCCTCGGCTTCATGCTTCCCGTGTCCACTCCCTGCAACGCCATCGTGTACGGATCGGGCTACGTGCCATTGTCGCGAATGATCCGGTACGGCGCCCTGCTCGACGTAGCGGGAATCATCGTCGTGATCGCGATGGTCTCCCTGCTGGCGCCGATGCTGCGCTAGGCGTCCGAGCTCTGAGCATGAGCACGAGCTTCCAGCAATGAGCAGTTCCAGCTCGAGCACGAGCTCGTGCTCAGAGCTGCGGCGGGTTCGCGCCGGGAATGATTCGGACGACCGCGCCGGCGCTGGTCCGATAGCGCCTATGGCGTGGGCGCGCGCGATATGGCGGCCGTCAGCATACGCGAAAGGTCCGGCATATCGCGCGCGCCCACGCCATAGGCGCTATCGGACCAGC
>JBKJMP010000180.1:0-8534 GCA_046596395.1 Gemmatimonadaceae bacterium | reverse complement strand
CGCCTCCTTGGTGATGTCGATGCCCGCGAGCTGCATGAACTGGTGGTACATGCTCGGCAGCTTCTTCCGAATGTGCTCCGCGGCATTCGGCAGCCGCTCCCTGATCCACGAGATGTCGAGGTAGACGCCGCCGTGCGGGCTGCCGCGGCCGGCTTTCACCTCGCTCACGATCATGCGCGCGACGTGATCGGGCCTGAGCAGCTCGGGGGGACGCCGCGCGTTCTTGTCGCCCTGCGTGTACCGCCACCCTTCTTCCTCGTTGTCGGCGGTCTGCGGCTTGTAGTTGTCGGGGATGTTGTCGAACATGAAACGCTTGCCATCGCGATTGCGGAGCACGCCCCCTTCACCGCGCACACCCTCGGTGACGAGAATGCCGCGCACGCTTGGCGGCCAGATCATGCCGGTGGGGTGGAACTGGACGAACTCCATGTCCTGAAGTGCGGCGCCGGCGAGGTAGGCGAGCGCGTGTCCGTCGCCCGTGTATTCCCAGCTGTTGCTCGTGATGTTGTACGCGCGACCGACGCCGCCCGTCGCCATCACGACGGCCTTCGCACGGAAGATCTTGAAGCGGCCGCGCTCGCGATCGTACGCGAATGCGCCAGCGATGCGACCGTCGTCGAGGAGGAGCGACAGCACCGTGCACTCCATGTGCACGTCCATGCCCTCGTGGATGCCATGATCCTGGAGGGTACGGATCATCTCCAGCCCAGTGCGGTCACCCACGTGCGCCAGGCGGGGATAGCGATGCCCGCCGAAGTTGCGCTGGAGGATGCGGCCGTCCGGCGTGCGGTCGAACAGCGCACCCCATGCCTCGAGCTCGTTCACCCGCGCCGGCGCTTCCTGCGCGTGCAGCTGCGCCATGCGCCAGTTGTTGATGTACTGGCCACCGCGCATCGTGTCGGCGAAGTGAACGCGCCAGCTATCTCGGTCGTCCACGTTGCCCATCGCCGCCGCGACGCCACCCTCGTCCATCACCGTATGGGCCTTGCCGAGGAGCGACTTGCACACGACGCCGACCTTCACGCCCCCTTTCGCCGCCTCGATCGCCGCTCGAAGGCCAGCGCCACCGGCGCCGATGACGAGGACATCGTGATCGATAGTCTGATATTCTGACATTCTAGAGTATGCGCCAGTCGGTCCAGACGCCCATCGAGCACAGGCGCACGTAGATGTCGGAGAAGGCGACCCAGAAGAGGCTCGCCCATGCCCAGTTCATATGGCCGCGATTGAGGCAGCTCACGCAGTCGTACGTCTTTTTGCGGATCGGGCGACCCGAAAGCTTGTCGAGGTATCCGCCGACGAGGTGGCGCAGTGAATGACAGCCGAGGGTATAGCCGCTCAGCAGGATCACGTTCACCGTGAGTACGAGCGACCCGAGGCCAATGCCGAAGTGTTTCACTCCGGCTGTGTCGGCGAACCAAAAACCGCGATACGCATCCAGCCCGAGGATGATCAGGAAGAGCAGCGCCGCATACAGGAAGTAGCGGTGCACGTTCTGGAGGATGAGCGGCAGGCTGCGCTCGCCGAGGTAGCTGTTGCGCGGCTCGCCCACGGCGCAACCGGGTGGATCGGCCCAGAAGGCCTTGTAGTAGGTGCCTCTATAGTAGTAGCACGTGAACCGGAAGCCGGCGGGAAAAGGGAGGATCAGCAGCGCGGGGGAGATCGCCGGAACGAACCACGGCGCCTGCCTGAACAAGGCGTGGGGCGAGTCGCCGTAGATAAGCGGGCTATAGAACGGCGACAGGTACGGACCGTACTCGAAGTGCGCGTTCTGGAATGCCGCCCACGTTGCGTAGCCGAGGAATGCACTGAGGATGACGAATGCGCCGACTTGTGGAACCCACCACGCGTCGCGCCGCATCGTCTCGCCGAACTTGCGACGCGTGAGTTGTACGACCTGTTGATCCATCGAGCGCCGGCCTCCACTGGTAGAGTGGCGCTAAGGTACCGGGCGGGCGAGAGGCCGGGAAGACCACCTCGCGCCCGTACGGTGCGTGCACTCGACGAGGGTCAACCGGACGAGGGCACCGTCACCTCCTCCTTCACAGCGATACCTGTCGGGGGCAGCGTTGGACCGACGCGCCACAGGGACAGCGCGATTGATCCGCCGATCAGAGTGGCCACCACAGCCAGCGACGCGGCGATGGGAATCTTGTAGACATCCATCAGCAGCATCTTGGTGCCGACGAACACCAGGACTGCGGCGAGGCCGTAGTTCAGGTATATGAAGCGATGGATGATGCCAGCGAGCAGGAAGTACATCGAACGGAGACCGAGAATGGCAAATACGTTTGCCGTATAGACGAGGAACGGCTCGTTGGTCACCGCAAAGATCGCCGGGATCGAGTCGACGGCGAACACCAGGTCGGTTACCTCCACGAGCACGAGCACCAGGAAGAGGGGCGTGGCCACCCACTTGCCCCCCTCCCTGACCCAGAACTTTGCTCCGTGAAACCGGTCGGTGAGCGGCAGCACGCGGCGCGCGAGCTTGAGCACGGGGTTCGAGGACGGGTCATACGCCGTGACGCGTCGCGCCATCTTGATTCCGGTGAGCACCAGGATGCCGCCGAAGATGTAGATGACCCAGTGAAACTGCTGGAGCACATACGCGCCCAGTCCAATGAACAGCCCGCGCATGACGAGGGCCCCGAGGATACCCCAGAACAACACGCGATGCTGGTATTTCGCCGGTACGGCAAAGTACGAGAAGAGCATCACGAACACGAAGATGTTGTCGACCGAGAGTGACTTTTCGATCAGGTAACCAGCGAGGAACTGGAGGGCGGGCTCCGATCCCCAGGCGAGGTAGAGCCCCACGTTGAACGTGAGTGCCAGCGCGACCCAGACGGCACTCCAGATACCGGCTTCGCGCACGGTGACTTCGTGCGCATCCCTGTGAAACACGCCCAGATCAAGCGCCAGCATGCAGAGGACGAATGCGTTGAATGCGACCCAGGTCCAGATGGTGATCTCCACGTAGTGCTCCGGAAGTCGGTGCTCGAGAACATGTTCGGTGCGGTGGGTTGGTCACCCGACCTGTGCCCCCACGGGGCGACCAGGGTGTCGGCCGCATGCGCAGAATACCGCGGCTCGTGCGTGGATACAATTTGGATGTTACTTTGCATTGCATCACTTTTATCTATACTGCGAGCGCGAACCCGGGGATACTGCTGTGGCATGGCTCAACTACCACCACCTGTTCTACTTCTGGACCGTTGCGCGGGAGGGGAGCATCACGCGCGCAGCCAGCGTGTTGCACCTCACGCAACCGGCCATCAGCGCGCAGCTGCGAACACTCGAGCGCGCGCTGGGGGAGAAGCTGTTCGACCGTCGCGGGCGACACCTGGTGCTCACCGACACCGGACGGGTGGTGAATCGCTACGCCGACGAAATCTTCAGCATTGGCCGTGAACTTCAGGAGACTTTGGCCGGACGGCCCAGCGGTCGACCCCCGCGCCTCGTCGTGGGCGTCGTCGACTCCATGCCGAAGCTGATGGTGTACCGGTTGCTCGAGAACGTGATCCGCGGTGCCGAGCCCGTTCGCCTGATGCTGCGTGAGGATACGGCAGAGCGCCTGCTAGCTGACCTCGCACTCCACGCCGTGGATGTGGTACTCAGCGACGCACCTGTCCCACAAACAGTGCGCATCAAGGCGTACAGTCATCTTCTCGGCGAATGCGGCGTGAGCATCTTTGGGGCACCTGCGCTCGCCGCGGCGCACAGGCGCCGGTTTCCCGACTCTCTCGACGGATCGCCGTTCCTCCTGCCGATGGAGGGCTCCACGCTGCGACGTTCGCTGGAAGACTGGTTCGCCGAGCTGGAGATCCGGCCAAGCGTCGTCGCAGAGATCGAGGACAGCGCGGTGCTCAAGGTTTTCGGCCAGGCTGGCATGGGACTGTTCGCCGCACCGACTGCGGTGGAGCGCGAGGTGCGGCGACAGTATGGCGTGCGCGTGGTGGGGCGAGTCGAGTCCATTCGCGAGCAGTTCTTTGCCATCTCGGCGGAGCGCCGGATCCGGCACCCCGCCGTGCTGATCATCTCGACCTCTGCCCGCCGCGAACTATTCGTGTGACATGGGGTGACGCGAGCGCGACAGACCCGACGTGAGAGGGTCAGCGAATCTGAGGCGGTACTGCGTCGGCCGCGTGACGGAGCCTCGCGGGCGTGCCACCGTTGAGGATCTCATTGTCCGGAAGGCGCACCGGCGTCACGAAGCCACGCGGCTTGACCGCGAGCACCGAGCACGCAATGCTATCCAGCACATTCTCCGCGGTGTTTCCGATGATGCTCCCCGGGATGCCCGAGCGCGCGACCGTGCCAATGACGAGGAGGTCGGCCTGCAAGCGCCGCGCGAGCACCGGGAGAACGCGACTCGGATCGCCCTTCACCAGCTCCACTGACAGCTGCAGGGTACCGCTTCGATAGGGATGCACCAGCTCGTCGACAAGTGCGGCGCGGCGGATGCCTTCCTCGTCGACCAGACGCCGCACGTGGCTCTCCGACAGCGTGCGGCGCATGAGATCAATCGTGCTGTCGCTGCGGAGCCGCCAGACGTGCGCCACATGCAGGCTGGCGCGATCGTCGGCCGCGACCTCGGCCGCAAGCGAGAGGATGCGCTCATTGAGCTCCTGGCGTTCTGCGTCGGATGGATCAGGATCGATCGCAGCGAGGACGACGCCGAATCGCGTCCCGGTCGCTGGCTTGAGCAACCAGAGTGGTGACGGACACTTCCGCACCAGGTGCATTTCCTGGCTGCTGAAGAGTCGCGATCCGGCGATGCGTCCTGGCGCCGTGTCCTTCATGACCAGATCGTGCCCGCTGCGCAGCACCTCCCGCGCTACCTCCATGAAGGGGTTCCCGACGCGCACACGCGTGCGCACCTCGAGTCCCGCGGCGCGCGGTCCTGCGGCCATCTGCTCGAGCTCCCGCAGCCGGGTCTCGTACTCGAGCTGTTCCATCTCAGCCGCATTCGGGTCCGGCACTGAGCGGCTCGTGTCATTTGCGTATCCATCGAACGCGTGAAGGAGCGTCAGCATGGCGCCATTCCGCTGGGCGAGCGCCGTCGCGCGCGCGAGTGCGCTCGAGCCGAACGGCGGATTGTCAACGACGAGCAGAATGTTGGTGAGGTATCGCATCCTGGGTGCCCTCTGTGTAAGGAAGTGGATATCACTGGGCGGGTGCAGCAAGCCCGGACGTACCGCGCGCAGGGTGCGCTCGGGGCGGGGGCTACGGTGCAGGATGGCGGAGTGTGCTCATATCGACAATTACAATGATTGCACGCAATGCATGCAGTAACTATATGTGTCGCTCGTCAGGGTTTCTGTTGGTCTCTGCCGGCCGGGTCGTCGGTGTTGGTTCAGGCCGCCGCTGGAGCTTTCCTGCTCTCCTCGGCGAGCTCCACGTTTCCGTGCTCTCCGTGTCAGGGCTCTTGCACGAGAGACCATGCAACGGGCCGCGGAGGACCGACGAACCGACTGCCCCGCGCTCCCCCACGAGCCCCGGGTCGATCACGGCTCGTGCAAGCGCTTTAACGCGGAGCGCACGGAAACACGGAGTTCACGGAAAAAACCATGACCACCGGCGCGTCAGGATTCGGCTGCGTCCCTGCCAGGCGAGTCAGGTGGCGACCGCCATGGCTCCGTTCACGGATCCTGCCCGACCTGCGCGTAGTGACTGGCAATCGCGGCGCGCGATCCCGCCTTCGTGTACACGTCTGGGCGCCGAGATGCGATGACGCCTGCGATCACCTGGGCGACCTCGTCCGCACCCTGTGAGTATGGCAGCGCACGCGAATCGGGGCCGCCGTGCATGGCATTGAGGCCGAAGTCGGTCCGAACGACGCCTGGGGAGACGAGCGAGAACTGGATGCCGGGATGCGTCTCCTGCACTTCCGTGCGGAAGTTCGCGGTGAGCGCGTTCATGAAGTGCTTCGCCGCACTGTACGCCGATCGCATGACCGCCATTGGGATGCGGCCCAGCATCGACGAGATGTTGATCACGTGACCCGACCCGCGCTCCTTGAAGTGCGGCAGCACCTCCTGCATCCCGTACAGCGCCGACTTGATGTTGATGCGCATCACCTCGTCGATGTCTGCATCCGTCAGCTGAGACGGCGGGCGCGTGATGCCCTGCCCCACATTGTTGATCCAGACGTCGATGTGGCCCAAGCGCTCGATTGATTCCGACACCGTGCGAGCCACCTCGGCGCGGACGGTGACGTCGGCGACGATGGCGTGCGCATTCGGGCCGCACTCACCCGCCACGGCCGCGAGCTCGGCCGCGCGCCGCGCCACGAGCACCACCGACGCTCCCTGGGAGGCGATCACCCGGGCGACGGCGGCTCCGATGCCGCCACTCGCTCCGGTAATGACGACGACCTTTCCCTTCACGTCGCGCTGGCGCGCTCCGCTCGCACGTGACACAGCCAGCCGAACTTGTCCTCGCTGCGGCCATTGACGACGTCGAGGAAAGTGCGCTGGAGCAGCTTCGTCACCTCGCCGGTGCGGCCGATGCCGACGGTGATCTTGTCCACACTGCGGACGGGCGTCACTTCTGATGCCGTACCGGTGAGGAAGATCTCGTCTGCCGTGTAGAGCATCTCGCGCTGGAGCATCTGTTCGCGGACCTCGAGACCGAGATCGCGCGCGAGCGTCATGACGCTGTCGCGCGTGATGCCGGGAAGCAGCGTGCCGTTGCTTGGCGTGGTGAACACGACCCCCTTCTGCACGATGAAGACGTTCTGCCCCGACCCTTCGCTGATCAGGCCATCGGGTCCGAGCGCAATGGCCTCGTCGTAGCCGTTGGCCAGCGCTTCCATCTTGATGAGCTGTCCTCCGAGGTAGTTGCCGGCGATCTTGGCCATGGAGGGCGTGGTGTTCGGCGCCATGCGGTGCCAGCTCGAGACGCAGGCGTCGGCACCGTTCTCCATCGCGTGGTCACCGAGATACGAGCCCCACGGCCAGCACGGGATGAACACCTCGACGGGACTGTCGAATGGCACCATGCCAGCCGCGCCGTAGCCGCGAATGACCATCGGGCGGATGTAGCATGCGTCGAGTCCATTCCGCTCCACGACCTCGCAGCTCGCGGCCACGAGCTCGTCGACCGTGTAGGGAACGTCCATCCGGTAGATCTTGCACGAGTTCAGCATTCGCTGGAGGTGGTCCTCCAGCCGAAAGATCGCGGGTCCGCGCGAGGTGCCGTAGCAGCGGATGCCCTCGAATGCCGACGAACCGAACTGCATCGAGTGCGAGAGGACGTGGACGTTCGCGTCCTTCCAGGCGATGAACTCGCCGTCGCGCCAGATCCATTCGGTGGGGTTGAGCTTGGCCATCAGACGTCTCCTTTCATATTGTGCAGATCCTTCGCTTCGCTCAGGATGACAACTCGTCCCACAGCGTGGCGATGGCGCGCATGCCAGTCGTGAAATTCTCCATGCTCATCCACTCGTCCGGCGCATGGGCGTTCTCGCCGGGCAGTCCGAAACCTACTAGAAGCACCGGCGCGCCGAGGATGCGGCCGAAGTCCCCGACGACTGGGATCGAGCCGCCTTCGCCGGTGATCACGGGCTCGCGCCCGAACGAGGCCGCGAGGGCGCGGCGAGCGGCGTCGAACAGGGGCCCCTCGAGATCCGCGCGCCAGGGACGCCCGCCATGCAGGTGCGTGACCGTCACGACCACCCCCGCCGGTGCGACGTTCGCCACGTGTGCGGCCATGAGACGCTCGATTTTCGGTGGATCCTGGCCTGGGACGAGGCGGCAACTCACCTTCGCCATCGCCTTGGCGGGAAGGACGGTCTTCGCGCCCCCCCCCGTGTACCCGCTCAGGAGTCCGTTCACCTCGCAGGTGGGACGCGTCCAGATCCGCTCCAGCACCGTGTGGTTCTGCTCACCGCCCAGCGCCGTCGAGCCGACCTCGGCGCGAAAGTGCTCGTCGTCGAACGGAAGGGCCTTCATCCCCTCGAGTACGGCCGGCGGCCACTCGCGCACCTCGTCGTAGAAGCCGGGGATCGCGACGCGGCCATCGGCGTCGTGCATCGTGGCGAGGATGCGGGCGAGCGCCATGGCCGGGTTCACGACGGCGCCTCCGTAACTGCCGGAATGCAGGTCCTGCGCTGGGCCTTGTACGTCGATCTGGAAGTACGCCAACCCGCGGAGCGACGAGAGAATGCTCGGCTGTCCCGGTGCGAACATGGCGGAATCGGAGATCACGACGGCGTCGCACGCGAGGCGCGCGGCATTGCGCTCGATGAACTGCTCGAGATTGACGCTCCCAACTTCCTCCTCACCCTCGGCGAGGACGATGACGTTGATGGGGAGGCGGCCGCGCTGCTTCAGGTGCGCCTCGAGCGCCTTGATGTGGAGGAAGAGTTGCCCCTTGTCGTCCACGGAGCCGCGCGCGTAGATGCGTCCGTCGCGTATCACTGGCTCGAACGCGGGCGACGTCCAGAGCTCGAGGGGCTCAGCGGGCTGTACGTCGTAGTGGCCGTACACGAGGACGGTCGGTGCGCCGGGTGCGCCGCGCCACTCTGCCAG
>JBKJMP010000307.1:0-5753 GCA_046596395.1 Gemmatimonadaceae bacterium | reverse complement strand
GCTCGCCGTAGACGAGCGCCTCGTGCGAGAGCACGCCGATCCGGGCCCGCACCTCGCGGCCGTCGAGCACGCGGTCGCCGTCGAGGAAGCGCGCCTGGCCCGAGGTCGGCCGGACGGTGTGCGCGAGGATCCCGAGCAGCGTCGACTTGCCGGCGCCGTTTTCGCCCAGGATCGCGAGCGTGCGGCCGGGCGCGACCGTGAGCGAGACCGCGGCCAGGGCGCGGTGGGTCCCGTAGAGCTTGGTAACGCCCTCGACGCTGACGCGGGGCGAGATCATCCCGCCTGGGGGGTTTCCAGGCGATCGAGCTCGTGCAAGACGGCGGTCAGGCGCGCGACCAGCGCGTCGCGTCGGCGCGCGGCCTCGTCGTCCTCGAGCGCCCCCTCGGCGCGCGCGCGCTCGAGCTCGACCAGCTCGAGGTCTACTACCAGCCGATCGTGCAGTCGCGCACGGGTCGCGTGATGGGCGTCGAAGCACTGCTGCGCTGGAATCACCCGCGTCGCGGCCTCATCATGCCAGGCGAGTTCATCGGCCTCGCCGAGGCGACGGGTGCGATCGTCCCCATGGGTGAGTGGGTGCTGCGCACCGCTTGCCGGCAAGTTCAGGCATGGCGCGAGCTGGGCCAGACACAATTGCGGGCGGCGGTCAATCTCTCCGTGCGCCAGCTCCAGCATCCGGAGCTCGTGGCGCGCGTGGAGCAGATCCTCGAGGAGACGGGGCTCCCCGCCGACTGCCTGGAGCTCGAGATCACCGAGAGCATCGCCATGCGCTCCAACGGGCGCGCGGTGGACAACCTCCGCGAGCTCAAGGCGCGAGGCGTGCGGATGTCGATCGACGACCTCGGCACCGGATACTCGTCGCTGAGCGCCCTGCGCCTCTTCCCCATCGACTCACTCAAGATCGACCGCAGCTTCGTGCGGGGTGTGCCGCACAACACCGACGACACCGCCATCGCCGCGGCCGTCATCACGCTCGGCCGCAAGCTCGGCGTGAACGTGATCGCCGAGGGCATCGAGCGCTCGGAGCAGCTCGCTTACTTCGAGGAGCAGGAGTGCGCGGAGTGGCAGGGTTTCCTGCTTGTGCGCCCTGTCACAGCGGCGGACTGCGAGCAGCTGCTACTATGTGACCCGCGCGTCGGTGCCCCTCTCGTCGTTGCCCCACACGCTGGATCGGCGTCAGCCTCTCGTGAAATTGCCGAGACCGCGCGTTAGCTGACATACTATTTCGTCCGCTGGAACCGGCGCCCCGGAAGGGTTTAATAAGGATACGCCGGGTGACGTCCAGTTCGCGTGTCTTGTAGCAGACACCTTCCTCTCCGCCAAGGCCTGCCCGTGACGTCGTTCCGCGCTCCCAAACTGCTTCTGGTGTGCAGCACGCTTGCGCTCGCTACCGTCGCGGGCTGCACGTCCGAGCCGGTTTCGCCGGGCAGTGACAGCGATCCCATCCAGAATCCTCTCGGGCTGCTGAACCTCGGTGACGTGATCAACCTGAACGTCAACGGCCTTCAGTCGTGCTCGAATGCGAGCTACCATCCCGCGCGCGTCATGGCGATTGGAAGCAAGTCGATCATCTTCGCCGACACGCTGAATCCGAGGAATGGCTTCACCACGGCCGACTTCCAGCGGTTCGCGGCGCGGTTCGACACGCTCGTCTACCCGCTCCTCGTGGAGAACTTCGGCGAGCCGACGGACATCGACAAGAACGGCCGGATCTCCATCCTGTTCACCCGGGCGGTGAACGAGCTCACGCCAGCGAGGTCGAGCTCGTACGTGGGCGGGTTTGCCTTTTCACGCGACCTCTTCCCGATCACCGAGCGCTCGCGTGCCGAGGGCTGTGCGACCAGCAACCAGGGCGAGTACTTCTACGCGCTGGCTCCGGACCCCACCGGCTCGATCAACCAGAATGTGCGCTCCACCAGCTTCGTTGACTCGATCACCACGTCCGTGCTGGCGCATGAGCTCCAGCACATCATCAACGCTTCGCGCCGCCTGTATGTCACGAACGCCGCCGGCTTCGAGGAGAAGTGGCTGGACGAGGGGATGGCGCACATTGCCGAGGAGCTGTTGTTCTACCGTGAGGCCAAGCTCGCGCCGCGGATGAACCTCGACATCAACGGTGTTCGCGCCTCGAACGCCATCCGGAATGCCTACAACTCCGACATCGCGGGCAATGCCTCGCGACTCCGCCAGTACCTTCTGCAGCCGAACGTCAGTTCCCCGTATGCGCTCGACGATTCGCTGCCAACGCGTGGGGCGGCCTGGTCGTTCCTGCGCTACGCCGTCGATCGCGTCAATGCGGTCGACGGCTTCGCGCCCGGCGGTGGGCAGGTGATCACGGGACAGGGCTCGGCCACGATCGCCGCGGTCGCAGCGGCGCAGGAGTACAGCGCCACACTCGTGAACACGACGACCACGCCTGGCGGACCCGCCGTGAGCTTTACGCTCTCGGTATCAGGCGCCGCGGCGCAGCCGAGCGTGGCGTTCGCGCCGGTTCCGTCGCTCGTGCGCATACCGGCGTGGGAGGATGACGCGGGTCCGCAGCGCGACGTCGCGTTCGAGTCGCGCCTGCGCGCGCGGGAACGCGCGGATCTCACACCGCGCATCGCGGCTGCACGCGCGTGGTTTGCGACGCAGGGGCCGCCAGCGGCGTCGATGATGCGCAGCGGCGCATCGGTCTCGACCAGCGGTACGGTCGCCGATGCCGACGGAGTGATTTGGGCCAAGCTGGTGAACAACAACCTCACCGGGATCGACAACCTGCGGAGCGTCACTGGGCAGGACATCGCCGCCTTCATTCGCGACTGGTCCGTCTCGAATGCGGTGGACGATGTGGCCGCGCCGTCCACGCAGTACCAGCAGCGCAGCTGGAACTGGCATTCGATTTACCCCAACCTGGGCGCCGGCGGCGGGCAGTACCCGTTGCAGGTCTCGAACATCGGGCCGGGTTCCGTGCTCAGCAGCTCCGCCGTCGCCGGTGGCGCGGCGTACTTCAATATCCTGGTCCCTGCGGGAGCGTCGCCGGTCGTGTCCCTGAGTTCCGTGGGCAGTACGCCCAACTCCAACCTCCAGCTGGTCCTCGTCCGAACCAAGTGATGCACACACCTCGTTCTGGAATCACCGCGGCCGTAGCCGCCCTGATGCTCGCTGCTGGTTGTTCCGACGGTAGCGTGGCGCCCGCGGCGGGTCCCGCAGCGCGCGTTGACGTTACCGTCGCGCCCACCGTCACCGTCGCCGCCGGATCCGCAGCGGGTACGTTCACCGTGAAGGTCGCCGACGCTGCGGGCAGGGCGGTGGCCGGCACGTTGGTCACCTTCGTCACCACCGGCGCGGCCACCGTGTCGCCGACCGCTGCCACGACGGATGCATCGGGGCTCGCAGCAACGCAGGTTACGGTCGGCACGGTCGCTGGCTCGGCGACGGTCCGCGCGACCGTCGCGGGCGTTACCACCATTGCGATGGCGGCGCTGAACGTCGTCGCCGGCCCCGCTGCCAAGGTCGCGGTTACGCCCAGGACGCTTCGGCTCGTGTCGGTCGGCGACACGGCGCGCATCGCGGCGTCCCTGCAGGACCAGTACGGCAACGCCACCAGCTCCGGCACGATCGGATACAGCGTGCAGGATCCCACACTCCTGAGCGTGGACCAGACGGGCCTCGTGCGCGTCCTCCGCCAGGGCGGCTCGACGCTCGTCCTCTCCACGGTCGGCACCACCTCCGACACGACCGTCGTCACGGTGCTCGCCGTCGGCTCGACGGCGTGCACGGGCGTCGTGAATCCGACGTCGATGGCCATCGGGGAGGTCAAGACTTTCTCTGGCGCGCAGTACAGCTGCCTTTCGGGGAGCGCGACAGGCGCGGAGTTCACCGTCGTCGCCTTCAATGCCTCCACCGATCAGTACAACTCGGCGAACGTTTCTCTCACCGGCAATGGAATCGGTGCGGTGCCGACGGTGCTCGCCTCCGCCTTCACGAACGCTGCGCTGCGCTCCTCGGTGGGCAGCAGCGCGACGAGGGCTCCGCAGTTGGACGAGGACTTTCATCTTGGGTTGCTCGAGCAGGCGCGCGTGCAGACCAAAGGCACGCTCTCTCGTTTCCGGGCCGCGCGGCGCGCGACCGCCCTGCGATCCAGCAGCGGCACTGGTGTTGCCACGAGCGTGGCCGCAGGGATCCCCGCTGGCGCGAAAGTGGGTGACATCATCACCCTGAACCTGAGCGCGAGTTCCTGCTCGAGCCCGAACAACCGCGGGCTCCGCGTCGCGGCCGTGGGCACGCAGTCCATCGTGCTTGCTGACACGCTCAATCCCTCGAACGGATTCACCGACGCGCAGTACCAGCGCATCGCGACCAACTTCGACACGCTCGCCTACCCCGTGGTTACCGGAGCCTTTGGCGTGCCGAGCGATGCCGACGGCAACGGCAAGGTCGCGATCCTGTTCACGCGCGTCGTGAACGAGCTCGTCACCGACCAGTCGGGGTACTACGTCGGCGGGTTCTTCAACCCGCGCGACCTGTTCCCCAAGGTGGGTGCCGTCGCGTCGGAAAACTGTCCGGGCAGCAACGAGGGCGAGATGTTCTACATGCTCGTCCCCGCCCCCGACGGCATCAACAACGTGAAACACACCGTGGGCTTCGTGGACAGCACGACCACGGCTGTCGTCGCCCACGAGTTCCAGCATCTGATCAACGGCAGCCGTCGCTTCTCGATCAACACGCAGGCCGAGGAGTTCGAGCAGGTCTGGCTCAATGAGGGACTCAGTCACATCGCCGAGGAGCTGCTCTATTATCGCGAGAGTGGGTTCACGCCGCGCCTGAATCTCACTGACGCGATAATCCGCGATCCGACCCGCGTGAAGTACGGCTTCTGGAAGAACGATGCGGCAGCGAATTTCACGCGCTTCCTCAGTCACCTCCGCAACCCAGGGGCGAACTCGCCGTTCGCCGCCAATGACGAACTCGCCACGCGCGGGGCCATCTGGGCATTCCTGCGCTATGCTGCCGATCAGCTCGGACCAACGGATGGGACGCTCTGGCGCGATTTCGCAAACTCCACCGTGACGGGCATGGCCACCCTGTCCCGCGCGTTCGGTACGGACCCGATGCCGCTGTTCAGGGACTTCGCGATCGCGAACTACATGGACGATCTGTCGATCACCACCGATGCGCGGTTCACGCACAAGAGCTGGAATTTCCGCGACATCTATACGAAGACGTACCTGAACAATCCCACGTATCCGCTCAAGGTCACCGGCCTTGCCGAGAATGCCAAGACCGACTTCTCGATCAAGGGCGGCTCGGCGAGCTATGCGCGCCTCTCGGTCGATGCGGGACGCGACGCGCTCCTTACCTTCTCGTCGGCTGGCGGATTGCCGAATGCGTCACTCCAGTTCGTGGTGGTCCGCACGAAGTGACCGGCAGGAGGCGTGGACATGCGGGGTCGGCGAAACATGCCGGCCCCGTTTTGCGTGTATGCCCTCTAGCGCCTCGCGTTGCGAGGCGTAGAGTCAAGAGCGCGCACCCTGTACGCCGTCGTACCCGTCGCGTGAGTTCCTACCTTCGTGGAGCCCTCGATATGACCATCCTGCTGTCGAACATCCGCGCGCTACGGCGCGCCGCAATTCTCGCATTCGTCCCCGCCGCGCTCGTGGCGCAGGCAGGAACCGGCACGGTGGCCGGCCGCGTCACGGCGGCGGGTTCCGGCGTGAGCGGCGCAACGGTCGTCGCGACAGGAACCGGCCGCGGCGTGCAGACGCGCACGGACG
>JBKJMP010000055.1:0-8894 GCA_046596395.1 Gemmatimonadaceae bacterium | reverse complement strand
AGAAAACATGCATCTGAGCAGAGCAAGATGCGTGCTTTCCACATTTTACTTACGCACCACTAGTCTCGGCGGTGACCGCAGCATAGACTCTCGCCGTCCGCTGGATCACCCATCGCGAGTCGACATGCGTTGCTGCGTCACGGTTGCTGTCATTGCCGGTGTGCTCACCGCCACCGGCACGGCGAAGGGGCAGGACGCGGGACATGCATTGACAGGACGACAGCTCTACGTGGCCGCGTGCGCGAACTGCCACGGCGCCGAGGGCACAGGCGCGCCGAAGAGCCAGGTCGGATTCGCCGAGGCGCTGCCGAACTTCTCCGACTGCTCGTTCGCGTCGCGCGAAGCGGCGCAGGACTGGTTTGCCGTGGTCCATCAGGGCGGCCCGGTGCGCGCCTTCGCGCGACGCATGCCGGCCTTCGGCGCCGCACTCACCACCGAGCAGATCACCCGTGTGGTGCACTACGTCCGCACGCTCTGCACGGACGCGTCATGGCCGCGCGGTGAGCTCAATCTCCCCCGCGCGATGGCGACCGAGAAGGCTTTCCCCGAGGATGAATCGGTGCTCGCGATGCGCGCCGTCACCCGCCGCGGTGCTCGCTCGATCACCAGCACGTTCATCCACGAGAAGCGCATCGGGCCGCGCACGCAGTGGGAGCTGGCCGTTCCCTTCGGGGTCGCGCAGTCATCCACCGCCGCGAGAGGGACGCGCGCGCGGCTCGGCGACATCGCCATCGCGATCAAGCACGTCCTTGCGCACAGCGCCGAGCGCGAGCAGATCCTCAGTGGCGGTGTCGAGGCGATCCTGCCGACCGGCGATGCCGACGCCGGCTTCGGGGCAGGGACACCAATTCTCGAGCCCTTCCTGCTCGCCGGACGCACCCTCCCTTCGAACTCGTTCGTGCAGGCGCACCTCGGCACTGAGCTGCCGTTCGATCGCGCCAAGGCCGATGGTGAAATGTTCGCGCGCCTTGCCCTCGGCACCACGATCACCGAAGGATTCGGACGCTCGTGGTCGCCGATCGTGGAATTCCTGACGGCGCGCGCGTTTCCCGGCGGTTCGCCCGTGGAGCTCGACTGGATCCCACAACTACAGGTGAGCCTCAGCCGGCGGCAGCACATCCTCGCGAGCGTCGGCTGGCGGATGCCGATCACCGAGCGCTCGCGACCGGGACAACTGGTGGCGTACCTGCTGTGGGACTGGTTCGACGGCGGCCTGCGGGACGGATGGTGATCGCGATGAAGCGCGTTACCGGCCCCGCGGCCGCGCTGTTCGCCGTGCTGATGGTGGCGGCCGTCGCCGTCGAGTCGTCGTTCGGGGCGCTCCCCAACGGCGCGTATCCTGTCGCACGCGACACCACGCGCCTCTTCGAGAGTGCCGACGCCTGCATTGCCTGTCACAACGGACTCGCCACGCCATCTGGCGAGGACGTCTCCATCGGCACCGAGTGGCGCGCCACGATGATGGCGAACTCCGCGCGGGATCCCTACTGGCAAGCCTCCGTGCGGCGCGAGGTGCTGGAGCGTCCCGCGCACACGAAGGAGATCGAGGACGGGTGCGCAACGTGCCACATGCCGATGGCGCGCACCGAGGCGCACGCAGCCGGCGCACGCGGCGAGGTCTTCGCGAGCCTGTCCGCCGAGCGTGGCGAGCGAGCGGCGCGACTCGCTGCCGACGGCGTGTCGTGCACGCTGTGCCACCAGGTGGCCGACGCCGGGCTGGGCCAGCCGAGCAGCTTCACCGGCGGCTACGTGATCGACGTCTCGCAACCGTGGAGCACGCGGTCCGTGTTCGGGCCGTACGTGATCGACTCGGGGCGCGCGACCATCATGCACTCCGCGTCCGAGTTCAAGCCGACGCAAGGTCTCCACATCCGGAAGTCGGAGATGTGCGCGACGTGCCATACCCTGTTCACCGACGCGCTCGATGCGTCGGGCAAGGTGGTTGGCCGCCTGCCGGAGCAGGTGCCCTACCAGGAGTGGCGTCACAGCAGCTTCGTGGAGCGGAAGAGCTGCCAGACCTGTCACATGCCGGCGGTCGTTGACAGCACGCCGATCAGCGGCGTGTGGGGGCAGAAACGCGCCGGCCTGGCGCGTCACGATTTTCTCGGCGGCAACTTCTTCGTGCTCGACATGCTCAATCGCTACCGCGACGAGCTGGGCGTCGAGGCGACGTCGGACGAACTGGCGAGGAGTGTGCGCCGTACCACGGAGCACCTGCGGACGAGCGCCGCTCGCGTGACCGTGCGCGACGCGGGCGTGGCGAACGGGCAACTGCGTGCCCGGGTGCGCGTGGAGAATCTCGGCGGACACAAGCTGCCCACCGCGTATCCCTCGCGCCGGGCATGGCTGCACGTGACCGTGCGCGCCGCGAATGGCACTGTCGTGTTCGAGTCGGGGCGCGTACGCGACGACGGATCGATCGAGGGCAACGACAACGACGCGAACGCCGCCACATACGAGCCACATCATCGCGAGATTCGCTCGGCGAGTGCCGTCCAGGTCTACGAGTCCGTCATGGTGGATGCCGAGAACCGCGTCACGACGGTGTTGTTGTCCGGCGTGCGGTACGCGAAGGACAATCGCGTGCTGCCGGACGGGTTCGACAAGCACACCGCGTCGCCCGATGTCGCCGTGCACGGCGACGCCGCTGGCGACGCGGACTTCATCGGCGGGTCCGACGAGGTGCAATACGCGGTGGACGTGTCGCGCGCGCAGGGTCCCTTTGCGATCACGGCCGAACTGCGCTTCCAGCCGATCGGCTTCCGGTGGGCGACGAATCTCTCGGACCGCCAGGCACCGGAGATCTCGCGATTCTCGTCGTACTACCGGGCGATGGCTTCGGCGTCGTCGGTCTCGATTGCGCGAGACTCCGTGCGCACCCCGTAAGGGCTGCACCCATCATGCTGTTCTGTAGGGCCCCTCGCCAAGCATCGTCTCCGCGATCGCAAAGTCGATGAAGCCGCGCTCCGCATCGGCCGTCAGGAGCAGCACGCGAACCGGGTCACCCACACGAAGCCCGCGACGTCCGCGCACGAGGCGCCCCTCGATGGAGCCCGCCACCAACAGCCACGTGGCCTTCTGCGTCGTACCGGTCACGATCGCGTCGAACGCGTCCCCCATCCGCCCCTGAAGGGTGGCCGCAGCCGCGCGCTTTCGTGCGAGTCGTTCGTCCTTCGTCCGGTCCGCGGGGTCGCGGAACTCGAAGTCGATGAACCCGTGTACGCTGTCAGTCCCGATGAGGGTCACGGGAACCGTCATGCCCACCGTCAGCGCCTTCGCGCCGCGCATCACGCGTCCCTCCGCCGATCCATCGAGCAGCCGGACGTACGTGCCGCTCGCCGAGACGCCAGTGACCTCGGCGTCGAACGTCTCGCCGATGCGCGGGCGAAGCCGGTCGGCAGCGAGCTTCTTCCGTCGGCTGCGCGCCAGCTTGCGCTCACTCTGCCCGCTCTCGCCGCTCGCGTGCGCGAAGTCGATGAACCCGGCGACGGGATCGGCCACGAGGAGCGTGAGCCGAACCGTGTCGCCAACGTCGAGCCCGCGCATGCCGCGCACGACGCGTCCTTCCACCGGTGGGCTGAGCAAGCGCGCGTAGGTGCCCTTCGGTGACGCAGCCGTCACGACCGCAGGGAAGCTTTCGCCGATCCGATCCGCGAGCAACGAGGCGCCCGCGACCTTCCGCATGGTGCGCTCCACTTTCCGCGCCGCGTCTCCACGCTCGGTGCAGCGCGCCGCGATCTCGGTGAGCTGGGCATCGGTGTACGGCGGGCCGCGTCGCAGCCCGATCGCCCGCAGCATCCGCTGCGTCACGAGGTCGGCGAACCGCCGGTTCGGAGCGGTTGAGTGCACGTAATCGGCAACCGCGAGCCCGAAATGTCCCGCCTCGCGCCGGTCGCCGAGCCGCCGCTCCAGCACGTAGACGCCGGGGCCCAGCAGCTTCACGACCGAGAGGGACAGGTCGGCGAAATGCGCCGGATCGGCGGCGCGCCGCGCGGTCAGGAATTGGCTCAGCGCCGGGCTGTCGGGCTTGTCCGGCAGCACCGTACCCACCTCGGCGGCGAGTGCCACGATGCGATCCCAGCGCTTGGGCTCGCGCACGACACGCCGCAACGACGCCGAGCCATTCTCCAGGAGGTAGATGGCCACGGTGCGATTCGCTGCGACCATGAAATCCTCGATGAGGTCGCGCGCGAGATTCCGTTGGTTGACCCGGAGGTCGATCACCTTCCCGTTCGCGACGACGGGCGACGCCTCCACGCTCTCGAAGTCCAGCGCGCCGGCGAGCTTCCTCGCAGCGCGAAGGCGGGCCGCCGCCTCGGCTTGCAGCTCCAGCTGTGCATGCAGCGCCGGTGACGCGGCGACCTCGGGAGGTGCAGCGCCGCGCTTCTCCAGCCACGCGCCGACCGCGTCGTAGGTGAGCTTTGCGTGGTTGTGCGTGAGCGCCCGGTACACGAGCGCGTTGCTGAGCGTCCCGTCCGGCGCGATGTCGAACTGGATGACGACCGCGAGGCGATCCTCTCCTTCGTTCAACGAGCTCAGGTCGGTGGAGAGCCGCTCGGGGAGCATCGGGAACACCGCGACGCCGGTGTACACGGACGTCGTATTGGTCGCCGCGTGTGCGTCCGCCGCCGAGCCGAGCGCCACGAGGGAATCAACGTCGGCGACACCGATGAGCAGGCGGATCACCCCGTTGGGCAGCTGCTCTGCCACCTCGATCTGATCGAGGTCGCGGGACTCGCGGTTGTCGATGGACGACCACGGCAGTGCCCGCAGGTCGCGGACGCCATCCGGCAGCGCGTTGTCGGACGGATCATCGATGGCGGCGACCTCGCGCATCACTTCGGCCGAGAAATCGGGCTCGAAGCCATTCGCGCGCATCGCTGCTGCGGCAGCGTTGCGCAGTCCTGCTGCGTCGTGGCTCAGGGGAGCGTGCGTCATCGATGGCTACGGAAGAGAGGGATCGTCAACGTAACCGGCGCGAGGCGCACGCGCGGTGCTACGAAGCGATCCCGGCGGCTGCCGCCCAGCGGACTAGGATGTCTCGCTGATGCGCTTGCGCGCTCCGGTGATCCGCCGGCTCGTTCGCTCGAGCGCTTCTTCCACCATCTCCACGAGGCAGCCGACGCTACTCGATCGCCGGGCGGCCTGAACGTCCATCAGGCCCGGCGCGTCAAAGACCTTTCCGAACGTTCGCCCCTGGGCCGTGATGCGCCCTGGGCGGTCCGACCGGGACTTGTCCGCGGCTTCGCCGTGCATGTTCATTCGGCCTCGCAGGGGGTGTACTCGCTGTGTGTTTCAAGCAATGCGCGTACCGCGGTGCGCGCAGTGATGTACATCACGCGCGAGAGCTCGAGACGTCTCCTGGGAAACCCAGATAGCGGAACGCCGATGACGCCGAAAGACCGCACGCCGACGTCGCCGCCACTGCGTTGAGGTCTTTCAAGGAGAGACCAAGCAACTCACGTCCACCTAGCGTTCGAATCCAATCCCAAGAGCTGCTCTGAGCACTGATCGGACAGGCATCTGACGACCGACGCGGTTACGGCGACGTCAGCGTGGGTAGTTCGGCGTCATCGGCGTTCCGGTGTCTGGGTTTGCCCCAAAGCCCTCACCCCGTCGCTAACTCGCGGATCGCGTCACGCAACAATGATGCGGCGAGGTCCACCTTGTATCCGTTGTTCGAGAGCGGCGCGGCATCGAGCAGCGCACGCTCGGCGAGGCCAGCGATCGTCTCCTCATCCAATCCGCCGGTCATGGCCTCCTCCTCCACGGACGAATACACACGATAGGGACGCGGAGCGACGCCGCCGAGCACGAGTCGGACGTCGCCGTCGGCGCGACGAACGACCGCAATGCTCGCCAGCGCGAAATCCCAGGCCTCTCGCTGCATCAGCTTCGTGTAGCGTTGCACGCCACCCGCCGCCGCTAATGGCAGCCGCACTGCGACGACCAGCTCACCATCCTCGAGCGCGGTCTCGCGGTCGATCCGCTCCGTCGGGAGCACGAAGAAGTCACCCGCGGCGACCACGCGCGTCGCCGACGCGCTCGCGATCACGATCTCGGCGTCGAGCGCGACGAGGGCGACCGCTGGATCCGAGGGATGCACGATCCAGCACGGGCCGCCCTCCAGGATGGCGTGATACTGGTTCTCCCCGTCGCGTGCGGGGCAGGTGGTGCCGCCGGACTTGAGGCAGGAGACGCCGCGGCGGAAGTACCAGCAGCGAGGGCGCTGCAGGAGGTTGCCTCCGAGTGTGGCCATGGAGCGGATCGCTGGCGTGGCGACGACGTCGCACGCCTGCGCGAGGAGGGGAAAGTGCTCGCGCACCAGCGGGTTCGATGCGATGTCGTCGAGGCGCTCCGCGGCGCCGATCGTGAACGATCCATCTGCCGCGCGGGTGACACCGAGGCACTCCGCCACGGAGCGGACGTCAATGACGGCGCGCGGATGCGCCAACCCCTCTTCGACCGTGACGAGGAGGTCCGTTCCGCCGCCGATCGGCAACTGGCCGGACTCTGCGATGCGCGCGAGCGCGGCGGCGAGGTCGTACTCCCTCAGGTAGGCGAACGGCGACACAATCTCCCGTTGAACGCGTATTAAGGAAGCGGAGGTTACCCTGCGCGGCCCCCAAGGGCCAGTCGTCACGTCTTGCGAGGTCGCGAGGCGCACGGTCGATTCTGCCTTCCCTCCGTCGTCCCACCGGTCACACCCCGAGGTTCCAGTGGAATTCTCCGTCATCGCGCTGAATGTCCTGTACGCGGTCATCGGTGTGGTGTTGATGTTCGGCGCCTACCGCATCATCGACCGCCTTACACCACAGGTGGACTTTCCAGCCGAGCTTCAGAAGGGCAACGTGGCAGTCGCGATTTTCGTGGCGTCGATCTTCCTCTCGATCGCCATGATCATCGGGAATGCGTTGAGCTGATGCGCGCGAGCGTGGTGTTCAGAACGCTGCCGCTCGCGGTCCTCGTCCTCACGCTGTGCTCGGCGAGCGCGAGGGCGCAGCGTGGCAACGTGACGATCAAGCGCGTCGGGAACGCGCTCGAGAAGGCGGCCGTGAAGCGCCAGACCGAGAAGGCCACCGAGCGCTTCGACCCGATTTTCAAGAAGTATACGAAGCGCTATTTCGGGCCCGCCACCGATTGGCGCCGCTTCAAGGCGCAGGGCATGGCGGAGAGCGACCTCACGCCAACGGCGCGGAGTCGCGTCGGCGCGCGCGGAATCATGCAGTTGATGCCCGCCACCTACGGCCTGATCAAGACTGCACTCCCGCAATTCGGCGAGATCGACAATCCCGAGTGGAACATCGCGGCGGGCATCCTGCACGACCGCGACCTCTACAACACGTGGAAGAAGGATCTCGACGAGAAGGACCGGTGGGACTTCGTGTTCGCCGGGTACAACGCGGGCGAGGGGACGATCAAGCGCGCCCGCAAGGCGGCACTCGCGGCCTCACTCGACGATCGCACGTGGACCAGCATCGAGAGCGTCGCACCCAAGGTCGAGCGGTGGCGGTACACAGAGACACTCGACTACGTGCGAAAAATCAGGAAAAATCATGCGGCGTTGCCGCCTGACTAACTGCGTGCTCCAACCGCGTGCTCTGAGGGCGCGCCGGAGCGATATGGCTAGTGCGCGGGGGCTGGAGCCGCGCCACCACCTGTTCCGGCGGCCTGGAAGCGGACGTCCGTCGGGTGCTTGTACGTCGTCTTGTACATGTACGTGGCACCAGCCGCCGACGCGATTGCCAGGAACACCACGAAGGCGGCGATGCCCCATCCTTCCTGCTTGAGGGGAATGTGCCGGCCAGCGTTCGGATTGGGGGCGTCCTGCATCGAATGTCTCCGTTCGGGTCTCGAGCGACAGGTAAGCTAGCCCGGCGTGCGGAGCAGGAACAGCGTCCCGGTTCGGTTTCTGCACCACGCGGGGGAAACCCTGACGCAACTGGAGGCCCCTTGGGCTCAGCCGCGCCGCGCATCCGCCCGTCGGCATCGCCGACGGACATTCCCCGTCGTCCCTTCGGCCGGACGGGCCAGATGGTCTCGGCCCTCGGCCTTGGGGGGCACCATCTCGGGCTCATCGGCGCCGAGCGCGAGGCGATCTCGCTCGTGCACGCGGCGCTCGACGCCGGGATCACGTTCATGGACAACGCGTGGGAGTACCACGATGGCGTGAGCGAGCGGCGGATGGGGAAGGCGCTCGGCGGTGGGCGGCGTGAGCGGGCCTTCCTCATGACCAAGGTCTGCACCCACGGACGCGACGCGCGCACGGCGATGCGTCAGCTGGAAGAGTCGCTTCGCCGCCTGAAAACGGATTACCTCGACCTCTGGCAGGTGCACGAGGTCGCCTTCGCCGGCGATCCCGAGCGGCATTTCATGAAGGGCGGGGTGATCGACGCGCTCGAGCGTGCGAAAGCGAAGGGTCTCGTGCGCTTCACCGGATTCACGGGGCACAAGGATCCCGCGCTGCACCTCCAGATGCTCTCGTACGGATTTCCGTTCGACGCGTGCCAGCTTCCCCTCAACTGCTTCGACGCGACGTTCCGGAGCTTCGAGCAGCAGGTCCTGCCCGAGCTCGACCGGCAGGGCATCGCCGCCATCGGCATGAAGAGCCTCGGCGGAAATGCCGATTCGGTGACGAAGCGCGCCGTCGGCGCCAAGGAAGCCCTCCGCTATGCCATGAGCCTGCCGGTGGCGGTGACGGTGAGCGGCATCGACTCCATGAAGGTCCTGCGGCAGAACCTGAACGTCGCGCGCGGGTTCGAGCGCATGTCCGCGCAGGAGATGCAGCGCATGCGCACGAGATGCGCGCCGCTGGCCGTGGATGGACGGTTCGAGTTGTACAAGACGACCGCGCGGCACGAGGGCAAGGTCGCCCGCCGGTTGCATGGGTTTCC
>JBKJMP010000627.1:0-5066 GCA_046596395.1 Gemmatimonadaceae bacterium | reverse complement strand
CGTTGAGCCAACCGACGAGACTGCGCCCGCTGCTCGCCAGATTCGCGTGACGCTCCAGCAGGTGGATGCCATCGCCGGCGCGGCGGGGGAGATTGCCGGGCTCGCCGCGGTCCTCGGCGATCGCGCGGAGGCGCTTGCGCAACTGCGGACGCGGCGGCGCGCGACGGGGCGGCGTGACGCGGAGGACGATGTGCTCGACCAGGAGCTGACGTCGCTCGTCCGGAGTGCGGGGGAGGACGCGCGCGCACTCTCGGCGGTGTCGGGACGGCTCGGCGCCTCCGCGCGGCATCTTCGGCAGCGTCCGTTCTCGGAGTTGACCGAGACGCTGCCGCGCGTCGCGCGCGATGTCGCCGCGGCCGTCGGAAAGGAGGTGCGCGTCGTCATCGGCGGCGGTGAGATCGAGGCCGATCGCGTGGTGCTCGAGGCGATGCGTGAGCCGCTGCTGCATCTCGTGCGGAACGCGGTGGATCACGGCCTCGAGAAGCCGTCCCAGCGAACGTTGGCCGGGAAGCCCGCCGAGGGCGAGGTGCGCATCGAGGCATCGTTGCGCGGCGATCGCTTCCAGGTCGCCGTGACGGACGATGGCGCCGGCCTCGATCTCGCTGCCGTGCGTCGCGGCGTGGCGCGCCGCGGTGGCGTCGTGGCCGAGGATGACGGGGCGCTCACGCAGTCGATCTTCGATGATGGTTTCTCGACTCGCGACACGGCGACGACGCTCTCCGGCCGCGGGGTGGGCTTGGGGATCGTGCGCGCAGCCGCCGAGCGGCTCGGGGGCGCGGTCTCCGTCGCGACCGCGGCGGGAAAGGGCACGACCATCACCATCGACGTGCCCGTGAGCATCGCCACGATGCGCGTGGTGCTCGTGGAGGTCGGCGGCGCCATGCTCGGCTTACCGAGCGCCTTCGTGCACCGCGTAGGACGCGTCGATCCGCACAAGCTCGGACGTGTGGATGGCCGCGCGATGCTCGTCTCGCTCGAGCAGCCGACGCCGATCATCACGCTGGCCGCGCTGCTCGGTCCACCATTCGTCGAGGCGCCACTCTCGGCCTCGACGATGCTGCAAATGGTCGTGCTCGAAAGCGCGAGCCGCCGGTTGGCGATCGTGGTGGACGACCTCGTGGACGAACGCGAGCTGGTGCTGCGCCCACTCGAGCATGCCGGTCGCGAGGCCACCAACATCACCGTCGGCACCGCGCTGCTCGGCACGGGCGTCGTGGCGCTCGTGCTCAGCGTCCCCGCGTTGATGGCGCACGCCGATGGAACGCGCGCGACGTCCTTCACCTCACTCGACGCCGAGCGTGAGGGGCCGCGTGCGCCGTCACGCATCCTCGTCGTGGACGACTCGATCACGTCGCGCACGCTGGAGCAGAGTGTGCTCGCCGCGGCGGGCTACGACGTCTCCACCGCGGTGGATGGCGCGGAGGCGTGGCGCATGCTCGAGCGACAGGAGTTCGCGCTCGTGGTGAGCGATGTGGAGATGCCGCATCTCGATGGGTTCGGACTGTGCGCGCGTATCCGTGCGAGCGAACGCACCGCGAAGCTGCCGGTAATCCTCGTGACGTCACTCGACGAGCCCGCGCAGCGCGCCCGCGGTCTCGAGGCCGGTGCCGATGCGTACATCACCAAGGGAAGCTTCGACCAGGACACGCTGCTCGACACGGTTCGCATGCTCATCGGTCAATCATCGTGATCCGGATCCTCGTCGCGGACGATTCCGCCACGTCCCGCGCACTCCTCGTCGGGCTCTTCGCCGAGGAGGCCGACTTTCGCGTGGTCGGTGAGGCCCACAACGGACAGGAAGCCGTGGAGATGGCCGAGCGCCTCGCGCCGGACCTCATTACCATGGATGTGCAGATGCCGGTGATGGACGGGCTCGAGGCCACGGTGCAGATCATGGTGCGTTCCCCTCGGCCCATCATCATCGTGTCGCACACCGCGCGCGACGACGAGGTGAAGCTCTCGCTCGAGGCGACGCGCGCAGGCGCGCTCATCGTGCTGCCGAAGCCCGACGGGCCTGGCTCGCCGCGGTTCGCATCCGACCGACGGCAACTCGTGAGCATGGTCCGCGCGATGGCCGGCGTAAAGGTCGTGCGCCGGCATGGCGCCGCGGCCTCCACGCCGACGCCAGGCACGCGGACCGCGTCCTCCATGCCGTTGCCCGCGAGGCCGAATGCGGCGAGTGACACGATGCGTCTCGTGGCGATCGGGGCGTCCACAGGAGGCCCCGCGGCCATTCGCACGATCCTCTCCGAGCTGCCGCGATCCTTCCCCGTCCCGATCCTCATCGTGCAGCACATCGCCCGCGGGTTCACAAGCGGGCTGGCCCACTGGCTCGACGGCGACACGCCCCTGCACGTGAAGCTCGGCGAGCTCGGCGAGCCGGCATCACCCGGCGTGGTGTACATCGCGCCCGACGACCGCCACATCGGCTGCCGCCTCGACCGCGAGGGCGCAATTCGCATCCTGCTCGACAATGCTCCAGCGGTGGGTGCGTTCCGTCCGTCCGCGTCGTACCTCTTTCAATCCGTGGCGCAGGCGCTCGGCAGGAATGCGCTGTCGGTCATCCTCACCGGCATGGGCGACGACGGCATCGCCGGCCTGCGCGTGGTGCGAACCATCGGCGGACACGTGATGGCGCAGGACGAGGCGTCGTCGGTCATCTATGGAATGCCGCGCGAGGCGGTACGAGCCGGCGTCGTCGATTCGGTCGTGCCCCTCAACTCCATCGCGCGCAAGATCGTGGAGCTCGTTTCTTGACGGCGCTCATCCTCGTCGTGGAGGACAGCGCGACCCAGGCGGCGGCGCTCACCGACCTCCTCGAGAACTCCGGCTACACCACGCTCGTCGCACGCCGCGCCGAGCGCGCGCTGGAGATCCTCGCGGAGACGCGCGTGGACCTCGTGCTCAGCGACGTCGTGATGCCGGGCATGGATGGATACGCGCTCGCCAAGTGCATTCGCGAGAAGCCGGAGTGGAGTGAGCTGCCCGTGGTGCTGCTCACGAGCCTTACCGACCCGCTCGCGATCGTGCGTGGGCTCGAGTCGGGCGCCGATCACTACGTCACCAAGCCGTACGATCCCGCGGGCCTGCTTGCGCGCGTCGAGCTCGTGCTCGCGCGCCGCCACGAGCCGCGCATCGTGTCGAAGGCGTTCAGCGTCGACCTGCTCGGCACGCCGTTCACCATCACGGCGAGCAAGGAGCAGATCCTCGAGTTGCTCGTGTCCAGCTACTCGGACCTCATGCGCACCAGCGAGGCCGTGCGCGACGCCGAACGCCGCGCGCGATTCCTCGCCGAGGCGACCGAGCAGTTGTCGTCCACGCTGGACGTGCAGCAGGTGCTCAGTGATCTCGCGCGAATGATCGTGCCGCGCATCGCCGACGTCTGCGCGGCGGACCTGATCGATGCCGACGGGCTCGCGCGGCGCGTGGAGCTCGCGCATGGATTCGCGGAGGTGCCGAGGGAGGACGGTGACGGAAACGCACGGGGGCGCGTGCTGTCGATCGCGCAGAGCGCCATGGACCAGCAGTCGCCGAGGCTCGTGACGGTCGCCGACGACGACATGCTGCGCGACATCGCGCGCGACGAAGCAATCCTCGAGGAGTTGCGCCGAACGGGGCCATACGCGCTGCTCGTCGTCCCGCTCATGGCGCGGCGCCGGGTGCTCGGCTTCCTCCAGTTGCTCAGCGCCGATGCGAGTCGTGTCTCGGCGCCGGAGTCGCTGCTGCTCGTGGAGGACCTCGCGCGCCGCGCCGCGCTCGCGGCGGACAACGCGCTGCTGTACGGCGAGGCACAACGGGCGACCCGGGCGCGCGACGACGTCCTCGCGATCGTGTCGCACGACCTCCGCAACCCGCTCAACACGATCCACATGAGCACCGCGTTCCTGCTCGACATGCTCGAGGCGAAAGAGGAAACGATCCCGCTCGTGCCGCAGCTGCAGCTCATCCGTCGGGCCACCGCACGGGGGCATGCGCTCATCGAGGACCTGTTGGACGTGTCGCGCATCGAGTCAGGAACGCTCGCAGTGAATGCGAGCCTCACGAACACCGTTGCGTTGCTCGATGACGCCGTGGTGGAGCTCGAGCCCCTGATGATCCCCAAGGGGCTGCGGTTCGAGCACGAGTGGGTCGGCGAGCCCGCGGAGGTGCCCGCGGACCGCGGGCGCATCGCGCAGGTGTTCTCGAATCTCGTCGGCAATGCGGTGAAGTTCACGCCGCGCGAGGGCCGCATCCGCGTCGTCGGCCGGCGCGTCGACACGCACGTCGAGTTCACCGTGTCCGATTCCGGCGCTGGCATCGCGCCGGACGACGTGCCGCGCTTGTTCGACCGGTTCTGGAAGGCATCGAAGGCCTCACGCGGTGGCGCCGGCCTCGGTCTCTTCATCGTGAAGGGCATCGTCGAGAGTCACGGCGGCACCGTGAGCGTCGAGAGCGTGCTCGGCACCGGAACGACGTTCTGCTTCTCACTGCCACATGCCTCCGCGGCGCCCTGGCGCCCGGACGACCCCGCGTCGTCTGAGCGTAGACCCGTGTCATCCTGAGCGATAGCGAAGGATCTGCACCTGCAGCTAGTCCGCCTGGAGCAACCCGAGTCGAAGACAAAACTGCACGTAGTCCGGACGCGTGGAGATCGTGAGCTTCTCCGTGATGCGCTGCTTGTACGTCTCCACGGTTTTCGGGCTGATGAACAGCTTCTCGCCGATTTCCGTCGCCGAATGCCCGCCCGCCACGAGCACGAGGACGTTGCGCTCGCGCTCGCTGAGGTGGTGGTACTTCTCGCGCTCGTCCGCGTGCTCGGACCGGCGCGCGACCGACCGGGCGAGCGCCATTGACGCCCCCGGCTGCACATACAAAGCGCCCGCCGCGACTGCGCGCACCGCGTCGGCCAGCTCGCGATCGGCCGCATTCTTCATTAGGTAGCCCGCCGCTCCTGCCTCGAGCAACGTGACGAGGTGCTCGTCCTCCGTGTGCATCGTGAGGATGAGCACCCGCGTCGCCGACAGGAGCGCCACGAGCTCCTTCGTTGCCGCGAGCCCGTCCATCTGCGGCATGTCGAGGTCGAGCAC
>JBKJMP010000415.1:0-5315 GCA_046596395.1 Gemmatimonadaceae bacterium | reverse complement strand
CGCCGGGGTTGTCTGTCACCTGCTGTTTCGCGATCGGGACGGCCTTGTGCGCCTTGTTCATCAGGATCAACTCGGTGATCACCGGGTCGCGCAGCGTCGAGTTGCCCTGATCGGAGTTCATGTAGCCGATGAGGGCATCCACGAGACTGGCGGTGTCCTTCTTCTGCTTGTACGCATCCACCCGCAGCTGGTACGCGATCTTGCCCGCGGGGTCGAGTGCGATGACCTGTCCCGTGATCGCGATGACGGAGTCGGCCCAGCCGCCGGTGGAGTCCGCGGTATTCTTGTAGGCCTGGTACGCCGACGCGAGGCAGAGCCGCGCGACGGTCGCTTTCGGATACGCAGCGATTCCCTTGCGGGCGCCCGCTATGGCGGCGGGCAGCGTGCCGGCGCGAATGCCGTTCTCGCACTCCTGATTGCCTGCCATCTGCTTCCGCGCGATGTCGTACTCGCGCACGATCTGCTTGGCGGCGTCACCGAAATTCCCGGATTCCACGGTGACCAGCGGCTGGGAGAGCGCGGCGTCACGCGGCAGGAACATGCGCGTGGAGATTCGATAGCCCGCGGCCGTACGCGTCACCGTGCCGTCGATGACTTCATCTCCGCGAAGGATCTTCGCCAGCGCAACGATGTCCGTGGGGCTGAGCGCGGAATCGGGCTTGAACCCGGATGACACGAGGTTGTTGTCGATGTCGATCTTCTTGACCGGCATCAACTCACGAATGCTGAACTCGTCGGAGATGCGGTCGCGGATCTCGTCGGCTGCCTTCGGCCCAGCGGTGGAGTCGCCGCGGAAGGCGGTGACGAGCACCTTCTTCGTATCTTTCCCGGGCAGTTGCACTCGCTGCGCGGTGGCCGCCAGGGGCGCGGCAATCGCCAGCAGGAGTGCGCAGGCCAGCGCAGGACGCAGGGACGTGTTCACGGGCTTATCCTCAAAGACGTGGGCGGCGGCGGTCGTCGTCGCCAATCTCGATTCATGACGGCCCCGCTCGCAAGACGTCCCGACTCATTCCCACAAGCGAAAGGTCCCCCGCGCGGTTGCGCCGGGGGACCATTCGATCTGCCTTCCGATCGTTCCTACCTGCAGTACCGCTTGATCGAGCCGTCGATGAAGGCCTGGAACTGGGGCACGGCCGCCATGATCTGCTGCGCCGTTTCGGGGCTCACGCGGCCGCTGGGGCCCATGTTGATGGACGTGATCTCGAGCAGCGCGGCCGCTGCGCGGTAGTCCTCGCACGACTTCGACTTCTGGAGCTCCGTGGAGTTCGCCGCGAGCGCCTGGAACGCCGACACCGCCATGAAGAACTTGGCATTGATGTTCGGGAACATGTCGTCGGATCCCTTCGCGAGCGGAATCACCTTTTTGTAGTCGGCGGCGCTCTTCGAAGCGGCGGCCGCGTCGTACAGCTTCTTGGCGAAGCTCACGAGCAGCGAGGAATTGAGCTCCTTCTTGTCCGGATTCGCGGCGACATCCGACTTCAACACGTTCACCGCATCGTCCACGGCGCCGAGGTCGAAGGAAATCTGCGCGAGCAGCGGCGCGACGTTCGGAAACTTGGGATCGACTTGCAGCGCGCGTTCGAGCGACGCCTTGGCGGCCGGCAGCTGCCCCGCTTTGCGCTCGTTCTGTGCCTTCAGCACGAGTAGCGTGGCATTGCGTCCAAACTTGGCCGCACCGGTGGCGGCCATCTCCGCGGCCTTGGCAAAGTTGCTGTCCGCCGCGAGGTCCGAGATCTGCCGCTCGAAGTATCCCGAATCAGCAGCGGCCGTGTCGATCGCGACATAGGCGACACCGGCCGCCACCGACTCCTTGTAGTTCTTCGCGATGCGAAGAACCTGCCACAGCGTACGGGCGTACTGCGGGTCACCCGGGTTGTCGGCGACGAGCTGGCGCGCCGTGGGGATGGCAATGTCCGCCTTGCCCGAAGTGACCAGCTCCGCGATGACCTGCTCGCGCAGCGTGGAGTTCGTGGGATCGGCGTTCATCAGCCCGACGAGCGCCTTGAGCGCTGCCGTCGTGTCGTTCTTGGACTTGTACGCATCGTACTGGAGCTGGTATGCGATGCGGCTGACCGGGTCGAGCGCGATGATCTCCCGCGTGATCGCGATGACCGAATCCTTCCACGGTCCCGTCGAGTCGGCGGTGCTCTTGTATCCCTGGTACGCGCTCGCCAGGCAGAGGCGCGAGATCGTGGCCTTCGGGTACGTTGTCATGCCCTTGCGCGCCGCGGCGATGGCCACGGGGAGGGTGTTGGCCCGGATGCCGTTCTCGCACGCGGAGTTGTCGGCGATCTGCTTGCGGGCGACCTCGTACTCCTTCACCACCTGCTTCGCGATATCGCCGAGGTTGGCCGACTCCACGGTGAGCAGCGGCTGCGAGAGCGATGCGTCGCGCGGCAGGAACATGCGCGCCGAGACCCGGTAGCCGGTTGGCGTCTTTGTCACCGTGCCGTCCAGTACCTCATCGGCGCGCACGAGCTTGGCAAGTTCCTTGATGTCGTTCGGGCTCAGCGCGGAGTCCGGGCGATAGCCGGACTGCACGAGCGTGGCCGAAATGTCCTTCTTGCTGATCGGCATGAGCTGGCGGATGCTGAACTCGCCGGCAACGCGATCACGGAGCTCGTCGGCGAATCTTGCCCCGCCCGCCGTGTCGCCACGGAACGCGGTCACCAGCACCTTCCGGGTATCCGGGCCGGGCATCTGTCCGCGACCCTGCGCGGCGACGACCGAGGGTGCGGCAGCGACGGCCAGCGATGCGGCCAGGAGCGCAGTGCGGTGCAAAACCTTCACGGTCGTAACCTCCAAGACGTTGGACCTTCGTACACCCTACAGGCCGCTCAGGTCCGCCTGCTGCGTGCAACTGGCGGGAGAACAGCATGGGCGAAGAGGGACTCGAACCCCCGACATCCTGTGTGTAAGACAGGCGCTCTAACCAACTGAGCTATTCGCCCGGCGAAACGCTCGCACGAGCGAGGCCATCGCCGACCGCGCTCGCCAGGGGACCTTCACTTGTTTGGAACGGCTCTGGACTACTTCAGGATCGCGACTGGCACCAGGACGCAATACCCGGCGACGAGGAGTATAGGTGCAATCGTGGTACCACCCCGGGCGAGATCGGCGTAGCCGAGCAAGATCGTGACGAGCGCGATGCCCCACCAGAGCCACGGGTGACCCTGCGCCTGCGTTTCCGTTTGTGCCATAAATGATCGTATTGGGGCCATTCTGGGGTGTCAAGCAACGGCAATAGGGTTAATCGAGAATTAATGCCGGTCGCGGAACGCGGTCGCGCCACGGGACGCGTGCGGCGTGCGGCGAAGGATTGCGGAACGCGGGTGTCTCGAAGTACCCCGTAGTACGTCACGCAACCGCCGACGCGTTCCGTCCGCCGCACGCCGCACGCACCCCGTTCAGTTCTGCTTTGTCTCTCCAAGCAGCGCCGCGATCGCGCTCTCCTGCTCCGCCTGCTCCGCGGCTTCATCCGCGGCGACCATTGCCTTCAGGCGACGCTTGTCCCGGGCCCGGCGGGAGAAGAAGAACGGCAGCATCAGCAGCAGGAGCGCCAGCGCCGCGAGCGAGAAGTCCGTCGCCAGCGCGAGCGCACCATAGCGCCGACGCGTGCGCGCCTGGAACTCCTTCTCGAATCCATCCAGCGTCATGCCGAACGCCTGACGAATCGACGCATCCAGCGTCCGGTCCTCTCGCCAGTACTGGAAGAAGAGCGTCAAACCCCGCTCGGGATCCAGCGCCGCCAGCTCACTGACTGCCCGGTATGCCAGCGCGTACGACGACTGCGCCGCGACCGACCCTCCGTGGAAGCCCTCGTCGAGCTGGCCGAGCGTCGGGGTCCCCTTGAACGCGAGCGCAACGTTTGTGGCGAGTACGTCGTCGCGGCGCCACTCGCGCGCGGCCACGCTCGCGTAGCCTTCGTCGAACCAGCGCGGCGCGCGATTGCCGATGCTCTCGTGCAGCGCGAGGTGCGCAAGCTCGTGCCGAAGCACCTCGACAGGGTTTCCCGCATCCGAGTTCGCCACGCGGCCATGCATCACGATCCGGCGCGACTCGGGAAACGCGACGGCGGCGCCCCATTCCGGCGCGCTCGGGCCCACCCACGCCCGAAAGCGCGCCGCATCGGGAGCGATCGCAATGAGCACCTGCTGCTTCGGGCGGGGCAGCCACGGAAACGTGTCGGCGCGGACCGCCTCGCGAAGCAGCGAGCGCGCGAGCAGGTCGTCCTGCGGGAAGTACACCGCGGTGAAGCGGCCGGAAGAGAGGCGCTTTGGGGCGTCGTCCTGCGCGGCGAGTGGACTGGAGAAGACGCCGACGAGGAGCACAGCGATAAGCAGATCCTTCGCTGCGCTCAGGATGACACCAGGTGCGCTCAGGATGACCCCTGACGCGCACCGGACGACGGTTATGGCTCGCCGCCCTCTTCCACCGTCTTCAACACCTCGGCGCACTTCTTTCCCCACGGATTGAACTTGTTAGCCGCGAACCCGTCGCGCCACGTCTGCAGGGCCTCGTCGCGCTGCCCATTGAACCAGGACGCGCGACCGAGCTCGTAGTACGCCTCGATGAGGTTCGGGCCGAGGACCAGGGTCTTCTGGAAAAAGGTCTGCGCGTCCTCGAACATGTCGCGCTCGAGATACACGAGCCCGAGGTAAAAGTGCGCGTACAGCGTCGCCTTGCGGTCGCTGTCGAGCCGAATGGCTCGCGAGAGATGCTCGATGGCTTCGCCGAAGATGCGCTTCTTCAGGCAGATGTATCCCACGTTGATGCGCGCGAGCGCGTTCGCCGGTTCGCGCATCAACACCTTCTGGAATTGCATCAGCGCTTCGTCGTACTTCTCCTGGAGCATCTGCGCCCAGCCGAGGGGCGACTCCGCCTGCGGATCGTTGGGCACGAGCTGGAGCGCGCGCGTGAGCGACTCCTCCGCGCCCACGTAGTCGCCGAGCGAGATGCGGCTCCACCCTTTCTCAATGAAGGTGGAGGCGCCGATGTGATCGACCACGACGGGCTTGTCGGCACTGAAGGCGGGCGCCGCGCTCCCCTGCAGCCCCTTCCAGCGTTCCACCAGCCCCTTCGCTTCCTCCTTCAGTGCCGCCAGTTCCGTCAGATCCTGCTCGAGTCCCTTGCCGAGCGCGATGAGCTCCCCGCGGATGACATCGCGCCCCGATGCCGCATCCGGCGCGTCCAGCCGGCCCGCGAGCGCGGCAATGCGCGAACGGTAGTCGTCGGTCATGTCACTCATTGGCCAGTGCCTCCGCGCCTGCCGACTGGAGCGCCATGCGCTCGGCCGACGACAGCAGCTTTTCGAC
>JBKJMP010000204.1:0-7095 GCA_046596395.1 Gemmatimonadaceae bacterium | reverse complement strand
ACCCAGATCGTCACCTGGTTGCCATCAGCGGGCACGGTCACCGACGTGATCACCGAGCTCCCCTGCCCACCCGACACGAACTGCATGTTCGCGTTCGAACTCAGGGCGAACGTCGTCGCCGCGATCACGCTGCGCACGTTTTGGTTCAAGTCTCTCGTGAAGAGCGTTACCTGCACCGAATCCCCAGCCTGTACTGACGACGGCCACCCGGAAATCGGATCGATCCGCCCGAGCCCCACAATGACGACGGCAGTCCCCGGCACATGACCAGGCGGCGACATCACGAGCGTGTCATTGCCGACCGACGTTCCCGAGAGTCTGAAGTTCCCGAACTGCGTGCCCTGAGGGATCGTCGTGCTCGCCGGCGAGTTCGTACGTGGTACCGCCGAGTGTCCGATCGGCACCGTCAACGTGGTCTGCGCTGGATTGGAAATGTAGAAGCTGACGTCCACGTACTGCCCCACCCCGATCCGCGTTCCATTGAACTGGGGGATCGTCTGCGGCATGGTCACCGTCACGGCCTGCGTATCCGGCAGGTACTTGTAGAACGTCGTCCGCGAGTCGCTTGCCGTGAGCTGCGCCGTCCCCACCGCACCGGGACGCCAGTTCGCATTGAAGTTCGCGGACGTCCCCGCAAGGATCGTGATCGTCGCGGAATCGATCGTTGCAACGCCAGGCGCCGACGACAGCAACGTCACCGTGACATTCTCGGCCACTTCGTGCTGTGTGCCCGCGGCATCCGCCGCATACACATACAGCTGCGTAGCGCTCGACGTGGTGGTCAAGGAATGGTTCGTCGAGATCACGAACTTCGGGGCCGTCACCTGGATGTTCACGTTGCTCGCCGCGTAGCCCACCGCTGTCGCCTGGATCTGGATGGTGCCGATCGTATCCTGCCCCGTGACGGTGAAGTAAGCGACGCTCTGTCCGGCCGGAATCGTCACCGACGCCGGCACCGTGGCCACCCGCGGATCGGTACTGATCAGGTTCACCACGAGCGGCGAGCCGACGTTGTTCGGTGTCTGCACGTTGTAGCTGAACTGGCTGGTGCGCTGCCGCATGCCGATCCGGCCCGGGTTGCTGCCCCCGACGAACAACGACGGTCCCGTCACCGTGACGAGGTTCGTTGTATCCGGCAGGTACCCACTGCCCGCCGAATCGGAGTACACGATCCGCGCCGTTCCCACGCCCGTGACCATCACCGTCTGTTGCGTGAAGTTCGTCCCCTTCAGGATCCGGAAGAATGGCTGCGACGGACGGATCACGTTGGAGTCCGTCGACACGGCTCGCACGACCACCGTATCGCCCGCGTAATGGGCGTTGCCGAGCGAGTCCCTGACGAAGATGTTCACCGCTTGCGGTGGATCGGTCGTCGTCTTCGCCGCCGTCAGGTTCGTGACGTCGAGCCTCGGCGTCGTCACCACCACGAAGCCGGTGTCCGGCAGGTAGCCCGGCGCCGTGGCGATGATCGTGTCGCGGCCCGGTATCAGTCCAGCGATGCTGAAGTACTGGTAGTTCTGGTTCGCGGGCAGCACCAACGTCGTCGGGGCGACGGTCACGATCGTCGGCTGCTTCTGCGTCAGCGTCACCGTGATCGGGACGTTCCGGTTCGTCGGCGTAGTGACGTAGAAGTCAGTGGGCTGTCGCTGCTGTCTGGCACCGATCCGGAACGTCGTGAAGTTGCCGAAGAACGGATCGATCAACTGCAGCTTCTCGGGATTCACGGTCCAGGTATTCGTATCGGGCGTATGGCCTGGTGCCGTGGCGATGATCTGCACCGTTCCAGGACTGACCGCCGTCACCTGTGCGTTCCCGCTTTGCGATCCCGCTCCGACCGTCAGCGTCGGAGCAACCGTCAGGATCGTCGTATCACTCGACGTGAGCGTCACCACCAGCGGCGTCGTCCGCGGGTGGGTTCCATTCGCCGAGTCTCTCGTGGTGACGAACAGGTTCGACGTGGCGAAGCCGTTCACCGTACCCGAGGAGACGAACAGCAATGGCGTCGTGGCAACGATTATCGCCGTATCCGGCGCGTAGCCCGGCGCGCTGGCGATCAGCGTCACGCTCCCAGTGGCCTTCGCCCGCGCCAGGAACGACACATTTGAGTTGTTGGCCGGGATCGTGATCGTCGCCGGTGTGCCGACCGTGTTCGTGTCCGTGCTGGTCAGTATGACGGTAACCGGCTGCCCGACGGGATTCGGGAGGAACAGGGTCTCATTGGACTGCTGCCCGACACCCAGCCGGCGGGTGGTGAAGTTGAAGTTGAGCTTGGGCGCGATCACGGTGTACAGAACGGAGTCCGCCGTATGCCCACCAGCCGACGCCTTGATGTACGCCGTACCGCCCGCGCCACCAGGGATCACGCGCCCGGTATGGACGCCATTGCTGCCTGCCGCAATCGTGACGAGCGTGTCGAGCACGCGCATCACCGTCGTGTCACTCGAACTCAGTCGAATGGCCAGTGAATTCGTACGTGGATGAATGGTGAACACCGAGTCGGCCGCGTACACGCTCAAGGTCGAGGACGGCGACGTGACATTGCGTGTGCCGCCACCGATGACGCGCGTCTTCGGCGTCGTTACCTGCACGGAGAACGTGTCCGGCGCCCAGCCCGGTGCGCTCGCGATGACGAGAGCCGCGCCTCGGCCGCGCGCGAACGTATTGAAGTACTCGATGCTGGAGTTCGCGGGGATCGTCACGGTCGGCGGCACGGTCACCAGCGTGGTATCGGTGCTGGTGAGCGTGACGGTGAGTGCGGTGAACCTGTTCTGCGCAGTGGAGATGTACGTGTTGGTCTCGAACTGTCCCTCGCCGACCAGCAAGGAACCGCGATTGAAGGACAGCGCGGCGGCGGAGACGTTCACGTTGGCCGACTGCCCCGTGACGCCCGTGGCGGACGGGGTGATCAGTGTGAAGCCTGGCGTCAGTCCGCGAATCACGACGTCGGCTGCGAGTTGCCCCGCCGGGATGTACGCCGGGTCAGGCGACACCTGTGCCCTGCCGGCCACGCTGTACGAGAAGGTCACGTACGTGCCACCAGCCGGCGACGGATCGGACAACAGCACCTGCGTGGACACCTGGTCCGTCGCCGTCATGCTGTAGTTCGTCGCCGTCATCCGCAGGTTGGCCTGCACGGCGACGACAGACGTATCACCCGCATACGCCGTCCCGCTGCCGTCCGTCGCGAAGATGCGCGACGTCCCCGCATTGCGACCATTGAGCGTCGCATTCACGGAGGTCAGTCCCGCCGCGATCGTCACCGAGGGCGTGCTCCAGAAGGCGATCGTATCGCGCACGGCGAGGTTGACCGTCACGGGGCTCGCATTCGGCTTGCTCAACAGGATCGGCACCGACAACGAACCGCCTCGGCCGACGCCGATCGTGTCACGTCCGAATGTGATCACCGCTGGTCCGCTGTTGTTGACCGAGACGACAGCCGTGTTCGACGTGATCTGCCCACTCGTGGCGGTGATGTTCGTGTTGCCGTTCGCCACGCCCGTGACGACCCCGGTCGTGCCATTGATCGTCGCGACCGTCGGTGTGGACGAGGCGTACGTGAACGATCCGCCGGAGATGAAGCGGCCGTTCGCATCCTTGCCGCGCGCCAGCATCGGCGTCGTGCCCGTCACGCCGACCGTGACCGTCAGCGGCATGAGATCGATGCTCGCGAGCACCTGCGCCACGTTCAGCGTCGCGCTACCGGTGACACCATCGGCCGAGGCCTGGACGCTCGTGATGCCGTTCGCCGCGGCCGTTGCGCGTGCCTTGGTCGGCGTCGTGGAATCGATGATCGCGACGGACGCGTTCGTGGAATTCCACGTGAACGCCACGCCCGTCATCGGGTTGAGCAGCGTGTCGCGCGCGAGCGCGCGATACATGCGCCGGTCGCCGAGCGACGTCATCGTGAAGTTGTCCGGTGCTGGCGCATTCGTCGAGTCGAAACTGACGTCGATCCGCGTGATCGGCGTGAGCACCGCGAGGTTCGCCACCCCCACCGTCGAGCCGCTCGTCGCGCGAATCTGCGTCGAGCCGATCGTGACGCCCGTCGCCATGCCCGTCGTCGCATTCACCGAGGCGACCGACGGCACAGTCGACGACCAGGTGAACGTCGGCTGCGCGGTCATCGCCACGTTCCGGCCATCCACGGCCTGCGCCGTGAAGGTGAAGAGCCCCGACGTGTAGATCGAACGGCTGCCGGGCGTGACGTTCACCCCCGCGATCCGCTGCTGCACCGTCACCCGCGCCGAATCCTTCGACCCGCCCGTCTCCGTTGCGACGACGTAGGTCGTGCCATTCGCCACCGAGGTCACCACGCCGGAGGCATTGACCGTCACCACGGCGGGATCGCGGCTCACCCAGGTCCACGTGCCGCCCACGATGTTGCCTGCGGCGTCGCGCCCCTGCACTGCCAGGTTTCGCGAGTCGGTGAACGACGTCAGCGTATCGACTTGCGGTGTCACGATTGTCACCGACAGCGGCCCCGCGCCGATGCTCGCGTTCACCGCCGCTGGAGAGCCCGTGAGGCCGGACGACGCAACCGACAGCGTCTGCGTGCCCGATGGACCAAGCGTCCACTGCGTGCTGGCCAGCCCGGCGGCGTCGGTCGTCGCGCTGATCGGCGTCGTCGATCCGCCCCCGCTCGAGACCGTGAACGTCACCGTCGTGCCGCCGACCCCATTGCCGAACGCATCGGTCACTTTCGCAACGGTCAGTTGCGGCAGCGCCGTGTTGAAGGAACCCGACTGATTGTTGCCGGACTGGATGGCGAGTGCAGCGGCCGAAGCAGCCGAGACGTTGAACGGCGAGGTCGTGCCAATCGCGGCATTCACGGAGGAGATGACCAGCGTGTACCCCGTGCCCATCTTGTTCAGCGCGATACCGGGGAAGGTCACGACGCCGCCGGATGCCGTGGCTGTCGTGGTGCCGCTGAGCGTCGCGCCGCCGGGATTCGTCCCGATCGCGATCGACACGCTGCCGTTGAACGTCGAGACGAGCGTGTCGCCGGCATTGAAGAGGTGTGCAGTGACTGCCGGCGACAGTGCCACACCGGCCGTCTGCGACAGCGTGGGCTCCTGCGCGATGACCCAGAAGTTCGAGGACGTTGTCGACGTTGCCGTCGCAGAAATCGTGATGGCGCTCAACCCGGGGCTCGACGCCGTCATCGTCTGGGTGCCCGCTGTGGAACCGAGGGTCCAGTTCGCCGTCGCTCGGCCATCCGGAGCCGTGAGTACTTGCGCCGGTGATACCGAACCGCCGCCCGTCACGACGGCAAAGTCGACGATCGAACCCGCCTTCGCATTGCCGTTCACGTCCGTCACGAGCACGGTGATCGGCTGGAGTGCCGTACTGGCTGCGGCCGTCTGGCCGTTACCGGACAGGATGATCAGGCTCGACGCGGCACCCGGGATGATGTTGAACGCCGGCGTCGTCGCGCCCGCGAGGCCGGTCGCTGCCGCGCTCAACACGTAGCCCGTGCCCGGCCGAGCGATGCTGACGGCAGAGAAGCTCGCGAGTCCCGCGACGGCATTCACTGTCGTCGATCCCGTCAACGTTGCGCCACTGGGATTCGTCGCGAATGCGATCGTGACCGCACCCGTGTAGCTCGCCACCTTGTCACCGTCCACGTCCTGCACCGTAACGCCGAGCGGGATCTGCCCACCCGCGGAGAGGTTCGCATCGGCGGCTGGAGCCGATGTAAACGCAAGCTTCGTGGGAACAGTCGCCGTCGCCGTCGCGGTGAACGTCACCGGCGAACCGGCGAGTCCGGAGGCTGTCGCCGTCGCCGTCTGCTGGCCGACGTTCGGTCCGAGCGTCCACGACGCCTGTGCGTTGCCATTGATGTCCGTCACCGCCGACGCTGGCGACACGGTACCACCCCCGGTCGCGGCGGCGAAGTTCACCGTGACCCCAGACACGCCGAGGCCATCTGCGGCGGTCACGCGCGCCACGATCGGCTGCGGCAGCGCAGGCGTCACCACCTTGCCGACGATACCGGACTGCCCGCTCCCGGACACCGCGGCCAACGCGGTCGCGACCGGGTTGACGGTCAGGACGACGGTGTCCGCCTGCCCCGTGATCAACTGCGCGACGATGCGCGCCGTGCCGCGCTGGTTCAGCGCCGACCCTAGGCCTGCCGCGGGCTGAGCGATGCTCGCGCGGGTCGGGTCGAGCGTCGTCCACAGGATCGGCGTACCGGGAATCGGGTTCCCGCTGGCGTCATTCGCCGTCGCAGAAAAGGCGAAGGCTCCACCGGTATTGACCGTGAGGGTCCTCGGCGAGATCACCACGGCGCGTGCCGTGGCGCCCGAACCGGTGTAGACCACGGGAACCGTTACCGCCGCTGGCTGCTGCCCCGACGAACTGGGCAGTGCCCGGATGTCCACCGGCCCACCACGGAAGACCGTCTCGTTGGCGGCATTCAGGTATGCAAGTTCCAGCGCCATGACCTCGCCCGTCGCGGGCGTTCCGGGCGAGAGCGCGACCGTCAGGTCGACATTCACCACGTCGACCCCGGCTGGAAAGTTGATGAGCGTGTCGAGTGCGATCGTGCCGTCGGTACGCTTGAGCGTCACGCGCACACGATTGAAGTCCACCAGGGCCGCCGCACTGAACTGCGAGATGCTCGCGGGGAACACTGGACTGAAGCTCAATCCGCGTGCGTAGCGAATCTCACCCTGCTTCGGAGCCGTCGGCTCGCCGACGCAGCTCAGGAGGACGAAAAAGGAGGCGAGGAGCGCGGAGCCAGCGAGCACCATACGGCGCATCGCACCACGCCTTCCTGCCTCGGTCACACTCGTCGGGGAACTGCGCATGTCGGCGGGACCTGCGAGAGACGGCGAGCTGCCGACAACATCGTCGGCAACTGAGTGGGCTCGCCTGGTGACGCTACGGCAAACGGAACGGGAGCGCAAGAAAACGGGACGACGCGGACCGCGCAGTCTGATGGCCCAGACGCGTCCCGCGGCGAACCCATCCACCTTTCGGCGCCTACGATGGCATTCGTCTGTTTCTCGCGCAATGCCCCAGATCACAACAGTCCGCTTCATGATCTGGCGGGCTCGACAGGTAACGCCGCTCGCTACGCGGCCCTCCTTG
>JBKJMP010000220.1:0-3053 GCA_046596395.1 Gemmatimonadaceae bacterium | reverse complement strand
GTGCCGATGTCCTGTGTCGCCGTCTTCACGGTCGCGTGCACGTGGGGCGCCTTCCGCTCCGATGCGCAGGCGTCGGTGGAAATCACGCGCGACGGAACGGCGACCGTGAAGACGGCGACACAGGACATCGGCACCGGCACGTACACGGTGCTCGCGCTCGTGGTCGCCGAGGTGACCGGTATTCCGATCGACAAGATAGACGTGCAGCTGGGCGACACTCGGCTGCCCATGGGTCCGATCTCGGGCGGCTCGTGGGTCACGGCGTCCGTGATTCCCGCCGTGTCCAACGCAGCGCGCGCGGCCATCCAGTCGCTGCTCGGCATGGCAACGTCCGGACCGAACGCGCACTTCAAGGGCGCGAAAGTGGCCGACCTCCAGCTCGCGAACGGACGCGTGTCGCGGAAGAGCGACCCGTCCACTGGCGTACCGCTCGGCAACGTGCTCGCGCGCGCCAATGTGCGTGCGGCCATTGGAAGGGGGCAGTCTGCCACCACGATGGGCGGTGCCGAGGGCAAGAAATACTCGCTGCATTCGTACGGGGCGCAGTTCGCGGAGGTGACGTGGCACCCGGAGACGGCGCGGCTGCGAGTGTCGCGGTTCGTGAGCGTCATCGACGCGGGGCGCATCCTCAACCCGAAGCCGGCGCGCAATCAGATCGAGGGCGCCGTGGTGATGGGGATCGGCATGGCGCTGCTGGAGGAGTCGCGCTACGACCAGCGCTACGGCGCACCGATCAACAGTAACCTCGCCGACTACGTGGTGAGCACGAACGCCGATGCGCCGCCGATCGACGTCACCTTTCTCGACCATCCTGACCTTGTGCTGAACGAGATGGGTGCACGCGGCGTGGGTGAGATCGGGCTGGCGGGGACGGCGGCGGCGATCACGTCGGCGGTCTATCACGCCACGGGCGTTCGCGTTCGAGAGCTGCCGGTACGGATCGAGGACTTGCTTCGGGCGTAGCGCCATCCACCCCTGTCGCGCTCGCGCCTAGAACGACAGCAGTGGTTCTGGCCTTCCATGACTGCATGCGGAAGGCGACCATTCAGCATGAGAATCGAGATCGAGAAGGTCGTGCGCGGGGCCGTGCTCGCGGCCTGCGTCCTCACCGCAGCATGCGCTGGCCGCACCACCCCGGCCGAGGGCTCCCGTGGAAACGCGAAGGTGCTGGTCTACAACATCCATGCGGGCAAGGACGCCAAGGGTGTCGACAACCTGGCCGGTGTAGCCGAGGTCGTGCGCAGCAGCGGCGCCGACATCGTCCTGCTGCAGGAAGTGGACAACGGTACGCGGCGCTCCGGCAACGTGAACCAGCCCGCCGTGCTCGCGCGGAGCACCGGCTTCCACGTCGCCTTCGGCAGTGCCCTCGACTACGACGGCGGGAAGTACGGCGTCGCCATCCTGTCGCGCTGGCCGATCCTCGAGGACACGCTCTTTCATCTATATGTAGACCCGCCGCAGCTTCGCGCGCCGAACTCGCACGAGCCGCGCGGCGCCCTGCGCGCGATCATCGCGAGCCCGCTCGGCAAGCTCGCGGTCATCAACACACACATTGACGCCCAGGCGTCTGACCGCTGGCGCAAGCAGGAGGCCGATTCGGTTGCGAGCCTCGTCGCGCAGACTCGGCGTCTCGTGCCGATGGTCATCGCCGGTGGAGACATGAACTCCACTCCCGAGAGCGCGGTGCAGGCGAACGTCCGTGCGGCGGGACTGCGCGATAGCTGGACCGAATGCGCCAGCGGCGACGGCTTCACGTTCCCCGACGACCGGCCGGTCAAGCGCATTGACTACCTCTACCTCACGGGTTCGATTCGCTGCGCGTCTGCGTCGGTGATCGAGACGCGCGTTTCGGATCACCGCCCGCTGCTGATCGACCTCCGCCTCGCGACGACCGGGCTCGCGAGCGCACCCGCGCCTCGTCCGGTCGCCGCACCTGGCGGCACTATCGATCCGCGCACGCCACTCTCGGCCGCACAACGTGACTGGGTCGAGCGCACGCTCGCGTCGCTCACCCTGCGCGAGCGCGTCGGCCAGATGGTTCACGTCTGGGTGCTCGGCGACTACACCAACACGCACGACGCCACGTTCGCCGAAGTCCTCGGCTGGATCCGCAACGACAAGGTGGGCGGCGTGACGATGTCGCTCGGTTCACCGATCGAGGTGGCCGAGAAGATCAATGCGATGCAGCGGGCGGCGAGGGTGCCGTTGATGGTGGCGGCCGACCTCGAGCCCAACCTCGGACGGCTCGAGGGGGGCGTGTTCACGCACTACATGATGGACGCCGGCGGCGCGACGGTGTTCCCCAACGCAATGGCGATCGCGGCGACGGGCCGCGAGTCCGATGCGTTCGATGTGGGCAAGGCGATTGGCCGAGAGGCGAAGGCAATCGGCATTCTCGTGAATTTTGCGCCGACCGTGGACGTCAACAACAATCCATCGAACCCGGTCATCAACACGCGCTCGTTCGGAGAGGATCCCGCGCGCGTTGCGGCGCTGTCAGCGGCGTTCGTGCGGGGTTCGCAGGAGGCGGGCGTCGTCGCGACGATCAAGCACTTTCCCGGGCATGGCGACACCGACATCGATTCGCATTCGTCGTTGCCGACGGTCACGGGCAACATGGCGCGGCTCGATTCGGTGGAGCTCGTGCCGTTTGCCGCGGGCATCGACGCGGGCGCCGCGATGGTGATGACGGCGCACATCGCGCTGCCGGGCCTGTATGGCGACAGCGCCACGCCCGCGACGCTCGCGCCGCGCATCATCACCGGCCTGCTGCGCGATAAACTGCACTTCAACGGCCTCGTGATCACCGATGCGATGACGATGGGCGGCATCGCGAAGGCGTACACGATGGAGCAGAGCAACCTGCTCGCCGTGCAGTCGGGCGCTGATGTGCTGCTCAAGCCGGAGGATCCGTCGAAGTCGGTGGATGCACTGGTTGCTGCGGTGGAGCGCGGCGAGATCTCGCGTGCCCGCATCGACTCGTCGGTGCGGCGCACGCTCGAGCTCAAGGCGCGCACGGGAGTGGCGTTCCGGCCGCTCGTGCCGCTCGACAC
>JBKJMP010000077.1:0-4879 GCA_046596395.1 Gemmatimonadaceae bacterium | reverse complement strand
TGCTCAAGTCGTCGGGGCGGACGGATGCGCAGGTGCTGGACGAGATCGGCGCGACGAGTGCAAGCTGGGCCGCTGGGCTTACCTGACGATGGACGGACCTTACTTAATCTGACTTGTTGACTAAACAAGATTAGTGGATACCTTTAATCTTGTTTAGTGGTCAATCCAGATCAATGGCAGGGGTGGTGCCGGGAAGATCCATCAAACGAACGTGGCTGGCCGACCCCACGATCTACGCGCCCGCCCGGTACAAACGGGCCTGCCCCTACGAGGCGTTCGTCCCCGATGAGCTGGCCCGGCTTCAGGTCGGCCTCGAAGGCCACGTCGCCGGCGTTGTCTCCGAGGCCGAACGTGCCATTCACGCGCTGAACGACAGCAGGTACCCCGCACTCGCACCGCTTTCCAGGCTCCTGCTCCGGACCGAGTCGATCGCATCATCCAAAGTCGAGGGAATGCAGGTGGGCGTCCGCGCGCTCGCGACGGCGGAGGCGCGAGTGGACTCCGGCCACGGGGCAGGGCCGAACGCACTGGAGATCCTGGACAACATCGATGCGATGGAGTTGGCGATCGAACAAGCCTCGCGCGCCGAGTCCTTTGGACTCGAGCAGGTCGTCGCGATTCACGAGAGCCTCATGGCGCACGCCCCAAACAAGCGCATCGCCGGGAAACTCCGCGCGACACAGAACTGGATCGGCGGCAACGACTTCAATCCATGCGGCGCGGACTTTGTCCCCCCGCCGCCGGATGAGATCGAACGCCTGCTCACGGATCTTTGCCGAGCGATCGACGACGACCTGCTGCCGCCGGTCGTCCACGCGGCGCTCGTGCATGCGCAGTTCGAGACGATCCATCCGTTCGACGATGGCAATGGCAGGACGGGGCGCGCACTCATTCACGTGGTGTTGCGCCGACGCGGGGTGGCGCCAGCGTACGTGCCGCCGGTGAGCGTGGCGATGGCGGCAGCAAGGGACCGTTACATCACTGGACTCACCGCCTTCCGCGGAGACGACGTGAGCGCATGGATCGAGTACTTCGCGGCGGCCATCGCGCGCAGCGCCGAGCTGGCGACGCAATACCTCGCAGCCGTTGGCGCGCTGATGGAGGACTGGCGAAGCACGCTCTCGTCGTCGGCGTCTGCCCCGCGCGCGGACGCGGCCGCGTGGAGGGTGATCGACATTCTTCCGGCACACCCGATCCTCACCGCTGCGGCGGCGATCGTGGCCACGGGACGGGCGCGATCTCAGGTGTACCAGGCGCTCGAGCAGCTCGAGCACGCGGGCGTGCTGCTGCCGACGTCGAGCTCCCGGCGCAACCGCTCATGGGAAGGAGCGGGGATGCTCGATCTCATCGAGACAATGGAGGTCTCATGAAGGGCGGAAAGGGGGGACGCGGACGGAAGAGCTCCAATGCCCGGCACGCCGGCAAGGGGAACGCGCGCACCACGGCCAAGAAGGCGGGGGACAAGCGCCAGTGGAGCCAGACGTCGAAGAAGGCAGCGAAGAAGACCACGAAGCTCGGCGCGGTGCGCACGGCCGACGACGATTGAACCTGTTCCCTGTTCCCCGTTCCCTGTTCCCCGTCGGCTTGCTCCGACCAGCATCCCGGAGCATTCTTCGCCTCATGGAGCCGTACCACGATCCGTACACCGACACCACCGTTCGGCCACGCATGTGGCGTTCGGCCACCAACAGCGTCGTCGCCGGAGTGCTGGGCGGGCTTGCCGAGCGGTTGAGCATCAGCCCGACACTCATGCGGTGGATCTACAGCATCGCGGCGGTGTTCACTGGTTTCTTGCCGCTGGTCATTGTCTACCTCGTGCTGTGGTCCATCACGAGCAAGCATCGCCCCCCCTGGCGCGACCGCTGGTAGCCAGCTCAATGTCTCAAGGAGATTTCATGCGCAGTGTGCTCGCCCTCGGTGGACTTATCGGATCGCTCGCCCTAAGCGCGCCACTGCTCGCCCAACCCGGCGGCGGACGCGGCACACCGATCCAGCCCGGCGAATCCTGCCCACCGGGCATGACCGAGATCCGTCCGCGGAACTGCATGGCGCCGGAGATCGCCGCCCCCAGCATCCTCGACTATCGCCCGAAGTCCACGCTGATCGTGCCGACGCACACGGTGCCGCGCGCGAAGTTTCCCGTCATCGACTTCCATGGGCATCCGCAGGGCCTGATCGGATCGGCGGAGGCGCTCGGCCGGCTCGGCGCGTCGCTGGACAGCTTGAACGTGCGCCTGATGATCGCTGCGAACAACATCAGCGGTGATCAATTGAAGAACACCGTCGCCGCGATCAAGTCGTCGCCGGCGATGAAGGACCGCGTGCGTGTGCTCACCGGGATCAGCTTCGCGAACATCGGACCGGGTTGGGCCGAGAAGGCGATCGCGCAGCTGGACGCAGACGTCGCTGCAGGCGCCGTGGGCATCGGCGAGATCGGCAAGGGCTTCGGCCTGACGACAAAGAAGCCCGATGGCTCGCGGCTCACGCTCGACGATCCCGCGCTCGATCCGGTCTGGGCGGCGGCGGCGCGACTCAAGTTGCCGGTGTTCGTGCACACCGCCGATCCACCCGAGTTCTTCAAGACGATCGACCTTACGAACGAGCGCTGGCTCGAGCTGGCGCTCTTCCCGGGCCGTCGCTACCCGCCGGAGCAGTATCCGAGCTTCGAGACGCTGATGACGGAGCGCGACAACATGGTCAAGCGCAACCCGAAGACGACGTTCGTCACCGCGCACATGGGCTGGCATGGGAACGACCTCGGCCGGCTCGGCCGGATGATGGACGCGATGCCGAACCTGTACACGGAAGTGGGCGCGGTGCTCTACGACATCGGCCGCCAACCGCGCGCGGCGCGCGACTTCTTCGTGAAGTATCAGGACCGCATTCTCTTCGGCAAGGATTCGTTTCAGCCCGAGGAGTATCCGTACTACTGGCGCGTGTTCGAGACGCGCGACGACTACTTCGACTACTACCGCGACTACCACGCGTTCTGGAAGCTGTATGGAATCGACCTGCCTGATCCGGTTTTGAAGAAGGTCTACTACCAGAACGCGCTGCGGATCACGCCGCTGTTGCCGCAGGCTGGCTGGCCCAAGTAGCAGCGACAGTGCCTCGCACGCGGAGCGAGTCTGGTGCGCGGAACGGCAGGAACGACTTGTTGGACACGTCGTACACCCATCGGACTCCTCGGAATTCTCGAGTGCGTACTCGATTCTGATACAAACGGATTTACCGGATCGGTCGGATGACTGCGTTTTTCGTCACTCGATCGCAGTCATCCGACTGATCCGTTCAAATCCGTAGCCTCGCTGCGCCGAGCCTGCAACTCGAGGATCGTGAGGAGCTTTCCCCGCGTACGAAGGTCAGTATCCGTGCGGAAGATCTTGCAACGGCACGACTGCCTCATGCGTCCTGCATCTGGCGGCGGAGACCTCGAAGCAGCCCAGCGCGGGCAGGCAGTACGCTACCCAGTTCCAGCCACATGCTGTCCCAGATCGCGAGGAAGCGATTCGCTTCCTCGCGAGACAGCTGCTGCCCGGGCTCGAGCTGCTCGACACTCGCCGCCGCGCGAGCACGAGACTTCGCGATCGCCTTCGCTGCGAGCGCATCTTCCGCGTCCGTCAGCGCGAGTGTCGTCCGCAGCACGAGGCGGTAATACTCGTCGTCGTCCGCGGCGAGCGAGATGGCGCGGATCACGTCGCGGCTGGTTCCACTGGGTAGCGTGACTGCAAGTCGAGCGAGGGGGAGCGACCAGTTGTCGGTCGCGAACACCCCATCCGCATTCGACACCCAGACCCATGCGTGCAGGATGAACAGGCGCGGCGAATCGTCCCCGGCGGGTGACAGTTTCGCATGATCCGAGTGCCCGAGCGGGAGGCTCTCCTCATCCACCGTGCCGGAGTGCTCGTGCCACGCGCCGTCGAATGGGAACGACGGCGGCCGGCTGCGGCCCGTGACCAAGCGCGTGTACGCCACGCCCGCGAGTTTCGGCCCCGCGCGCTCATTCGTGTAGATGAGCACCGACGGCCGGTGCGCGGCGAAGCTGTCCTCCATCACGCGAGAGAAGCTCACCCAGTGCTCGCCCATGGCCGGAAACTCGACGCCGACGCGCGTGAAGCCGTCGTTCACCGCATTCCGCTGGTCGGCATACCGCGCCGTCGCCGCGCGGGACTCGGCCACGAATGCTGCCGGGTCGGGCTCCGCTGGCCGCATGCGTGCCGCGATCACGCCGCCGCACAGCGCAACGCCGACCAGGGCACTCATCGCTCGAATCCAGCGTCGCGCGATCATGGCCGGCGGCTGTTGAGGGTGTCGGGCTGCGAGTAGAGCGTTGCGGCGAGCAGTGCCCTCATCGCCGGCTGCGTCATTCCAAATGGAAAGCGGCTGTGATCGCGCCACTGCTTGATCACGGTCTCCCTTGGCCGCCGCCCGGGCCCGAACTCGAAGCTCGACGTCCCACCGAATCGCGCTTCGCTCACACCGTTGAATAGCACCACGACGATTCGCTGCGACGTCAGGAGGACGAACGCGGAGTCTTCGACGGCGAGCAATTCGCCGCTGGCAGAATTGCCGTCGGCAAGGCGCACGGTGCCAGTGCTGCCGAGATGCGTGTCGCGCTCGGCGGCCCGGCGTGGGGGAGCTGACGTCATGCATGCGGTGAGCAGCAATGCGCTCGCGACGATCAGGATGCAGTACCTCATGCGACGGGCACCCGGCGAGAGTAGAACAGCGTCTCGAGCGAGTCGCGCCCGCCTCGCCAGCTCTTCAGCAGGTCGCGCATGGATGCGTTGTTGCCGCGGAATGGCTCGCGTTCGGCGCCTTCCTTCATCCACGACGGCCGGAGCCACTCGACGTAGTAGCCCTGCCCCGCGAAGAAGAA
>JBKJMP010000213.1:0-4734 GCA_046596395.1 Gemmatimonadaceae bacterium | reverse complement strand
CTCGACGCGTGGGTTCGCGAAGAAGCGTGTCCGCACGACCTTGCCCCCACGACCAGTACGACGGCTGCGCTCGCGCTGGGCGACGCACTTGCCGTGGCACTGCTGCAGCACAAGGGATTTCGTCGCGAGGACTTTGCGCGACTGCATCCGGGCGGCGCGCTGGGGCGCCGCCTCATCACGCGCGTCGATGACGTGATGGTCGTGGACCCCATGCCGGTGCTGCCGCCCGGAAGTACGTTGCGGCAGGCGATTGTCGTGCTGGCAGAACAGCGCGGAATCGTGCTGGTGGCTGACGACGAGCGACGACTGCACGGCCTACTCACGGCAGGAGACCTGACCCGATTGATGGAACGTGAAGCAGAGGTGCTCTCAGACCCGGTTGATCGGGTGATGACACGCGCTCCTCGCACCGCCGAGAGCGGCGAGCTGGCGAGCGCGGTCGCGTACCGCATGGAGATGCACGGCATCATGGCGATGCCGGTACTCGGCGCGGACGAGCGGCTCGTTGGCGTCGTGCACCTGCACGACCTGCTGCGCGCGAGGGTTGCCTGATGCGGCCTGTTGCAGTGTTCACGCTCACGTCTGCGTTTGCCTTGGCGCTCGGCTGCAAGCGCGAGGGCGCCGCGCCACCCGTCGTTGCGCGCGCCACCATGGCGGACAGTGCGGAGCAGGTGATGTTGAACGTTCGCATGTCGCTCACCAACAAGGGGGTGCTGCGCGGGGAGCTCTTTGCCGACACGGTCTATATCTTTGACGAGAACACACGCTTCGAGCTGCGGAAGGTGAGGACGATCTTCAACACCACGACCGGTGCGAAGGATGGCGTCATGAGTGCCGACCGTGGCCGGTACAGCATCAGGCAGCAACTGCTCGAGGGGTTCGGGAACGTGGTGATCGTCACGAATGACGGACGGCGCCTGAGCTCCCCGCAGCTGCGATTCTCACAGGGCATGAACGAAGTGTCGAGTGATTCGGCGTACACGTTCGTTCGGCCAGGGCAGACGTTGTCGGGTATTGGATTCAAGACCGATCCACAGCTGACGCGCTTTCAGGGCTTCGGTGGCGGTAAGTCGCGCGGGTCCGTTACCCTGCCGTCACAATGAGCCGCCTCGTCGTCACAGCTCTGCTGGCGCTGACGCTCGCTGGAAGCGCGGGCGCGCAGGCGCCCTCGGGCAAGTGCGCGCTGGTCTTGGAGTTCGATCGCATCAATACCTTCCAGCTGCCGAGCGGCCAACGCAACACTTTTCTTGGCGGGAACGTCACTGCGCGGTGCCCGTCGCAAAAAATGGTGCTTAAGTCCGATAGCCTCGAGGTCTACGGCGATGAGGGCCGGTCATTCTTCATTGGCCACGTGGACTACAGGGAGCCGCGCCTGTCGCTCAAGTCCGACTTCCTCACGTACTTCCAGAAGGAAGAGCGGTTGCTCGCGTTCCTGAACGTCGACGCGCGCCTGCCAACCGGTACCACGATGAAGGGCACGTCCCTAGAGTACTGGCGTCCCATCGCGCGCACCCGTCCCAAGCAACGCGCAATTGCACTCGGTCGTCCGACGATGTCCATCGTCGAGAAGGATGCGCAAGGCAAGGCGCAGCCTCCCATAACCGTCACGGGCAACACGATCTGGCTCGATGGCGATAGCGTCGTGGCGTCGTCGGGCGAGGTAGTCGTCGTCCGCCCCGAGCTCACCGCCACTGGCGATTCACTCTACCTCGATGGCGGCAGTGGCCTCCTGCGCATCATGCGGAATCCGCGAATCGTCGGCACCAAGGGGCGGAAGTTTACCCTCGTTGGCCAGACGGTCGACCTGCTGAGTCGCCGGCGAAAGCTCGAGCGCGTGCTCGCAAAGACGGGCGCCGAAGCGGTGAGTGAGGACCTCACGCTCAAGTCGGACACCATCGACCTCCGCGTGACCGACGACCTGCTTCAGCGCGCGTTGGCCTGGGGGACGGGGCGAGCGCATGCAACATCTCCTGCGCAAACGATCGTCGCGGATTCCATCGACGTCTCCATGCCGGGCCAGCGCATGCGAACCATGCACGCCGTGCGGGCGGCATCGGCGCAGGGCACGCCCGACACCACGAAGTTCAGGACGACCGAGAAGGATCGCCTCACCGGTGACACCATCGTGGCCACGTTCGATTCTGTTGCCGTTCGCGATACGGCCGGCAAGCCACAGATCCGGCAGCTCGTCGCGATCGGGCAGGCCACGTCCTACCAGCTGCTACCGGCACAAGATACGTCTCTGCGAATTCCCGCGATCAACTACTTGAAGGGCGACCGTATCACCGTCTCCTTCGACTCGGCGCGCGTGAAGAAGGTGGACGTGGTCGGCAAGGTCGCTGGCGTGCTCGCAGAACCCGACTCGACCCAACGCCCGATACCCACGGGCTCCACGCCACCGGCGGGGACCCCCCCGCGCGTGCCACCAGCGTCCACCCCAGCCGCACCGGCGCCCGTCATGCCCCGTCCTCCCGCCGCGACGCCGGCAGGACGCCCATGACCGGCCCCGGCTTCGAAGAACCTCGCATCGGCTCGCCGAACATTCGCGCACTCATCGACCGCATTGCGCGCGGCGACCGCTCCACGGCACTGGCCCTACACTCCGTAATCTGCGCGGCGGATGGCAACGGCGAGGCGCGGATCGACGACGTGGCCGTGACCTATGGCAGCGACCACCTGTCGGCGCAAGGAGCCGCAGGTCGCGACGCCGAGCGCGAGGCGGGAGAGCTCAGCATGGATCAGGTGCGCTCGCACCTGACGACGTCGGTCCTGCCGCGCCTTGCGTCCGAGGGTGTCGTCGAGCTGGGGGGAAATACGGGGACGCTGACGTCGGGCACCGTCCGAATCGCACCGAGTGTATGGGTGGAATTGGAGGGGATGCGCGCAGAAGTGGCCGACGTCCTCCGGCATACCGGTGAACACCCGTCCACACGAGAGTCGCGCATCCCCACGCCAGGCCCCGCCGCGTCAACGGGCAGTGTGCTCGAGGCGCGCGGACTTTCGAAGATCTACCGCAAGCGCAGGGTCGTGAGCGACGTGGCGTTGCGCTTGCAACAGGGCGAGATTGTCGGACTGCTGGGTCCGAATGGGGCAGGAAAGACGACGACATTCTACATGATCGTCGGACTCATTCAGCCCCTGAATGGGAGCATCATGCTGGACGGCGTGGACATCACCCCGATGCCCATGTACCAGCGGTCGCGCCGGGGCATCGGCTACCTTTCCCAGGAGCCGTCCATCTTCCGGAAGTTGTCCGTCGAGGACAACATCGTGGCCATCCTGGAAACTCTGCCGCTCTCCAAGGAGGAGCGGAAGAAGCGCCTCGAGACGTTGCTGGACGAATTGAAGATCAAGCATCTCCGGAACAGCAAGGCCTACCAGCTCTCGGGGGGGGAGCGCCGGCGTCTCGAGATTACCCGTGCGCTCGTGACCGAACCGAAATTCATGATGCTGGACGAGCCGTTCGCTGGAGTGGACCCGATCGCCGTGAACGACATCCAGACGATCGTCGCGAACTTGCGAACGCGCGGAATCGGCGTATTGATCAGCGATCACAATGTGGAGCAAACCCTGGATATCGTAGACCGCGCATACATCATGTTCGAGGGTCAGGTCAAGGTGTCGGGCACCGTGCGCGAGCTCGTGTTCGACGAGAGCGTCGCCAAGGATTACCTCGGCCCCACGCTGTCGGCGCGTCTGCGCGCGCGGTTCGAGAGCGAGACGCCGGCGGTCGTCCCGCACGAAGCGCCAGCCGTCACGATGCTCGGGGACGTGCCGAGTGAGACGGCCGGAGACGTTCCATGAGGCCGGGCCTCGGTCAGCACACGCAACTGAAGCAGGAGCTGAAGATCAATCCACGCCTCTACCAGGCGATGGACCTGCTCTACATGCCGCTGCTCGACCTCCAGAACCACCTCAAGCAGGAGCTCCTCAACAATCCGTTCCTCGACATGATCGAGCCGGACGAAGAGGATGATGAGGATGGCGTCGAGCAGCAGGAGGAACCCAACCCCGAGACAGAGGCGGAGAAGGAAGAGAAGGGCGAGATCGACTGGGAGGAGATTCTCCTCGACGGATTCGATACGGGCGGACGTCGTGAGGAGCACGAGGAGCGGGAGTACTACGAGCCGGTCACCGTGGACACGCGCGACCTGGCCGATCACCTTCGCGACCAGGTCTCGCTGCTCGACCTCAGCGGGCGGCAGATGTACCTCGCCGAGGAGTTCATCGGCAATGTGAACGAGGACGGCTACCTCGCGTGCGGCCTCGAGCGGATCGTCGAGGGCGTGAACGAGAGCGTGCAGAAGGTCGTGGAAGAGCTGGATCGCGACGTGACGGACCTCGAGCTCTACACGATCGCCGAAGCGGAGGAGATGCTACGCACGATCCAGAGCCTCGACCCGCCGGGCGTTGGCGCGCGCGACCTCCGCGAGTGCCTCATGCTCCAGCTTCGCGAGGCAGGGCTCGAGCACTCGGTGCCCTTCCGCCTCGTGCGCGACTGCTTCGATGAGCTCATCGCGCATCGCTGGAGCGAGATCTCCAAGCGCTTCGGCATCAGCCCCGTCGTCGTCCAGAAGGCGGCCGACGAGATCGCGAAGCTCGATCCCAAGCCGGGGCTTCGCTCCAGCAGCGGCGACGACAACTACATCATCCCCGACCTCATCGTCGACAAGATCGATGGCAAGTACCACGTCTTCCTGAACGACGCGAACCTGCCGCGCCTCAAGCTCAGCA
>JBKJMP010000604.1:0-12703 GCA_046596395.1 Gemmatimonadaceae bacterium | reverse complement strand
CCGCGGGGCGCGGCATCGACAGGCGCTCGGAGCGAACGACACGCCCCGACTCCGCCTCGACGATCTCGGCCTTGCCGTCGATGACGAGTCGAAGCGCGCGACGCATGGGAACCATGGTCAGCGGCTCGAACGAAGCGTTCAGTGCCAGACATCCGACGATCAATCGACCCTCCGGCGTCATGCGATACCCCCCGAAGTTACGGGGGCGCGTAAGGTCCTACAAGGCGCTCGTGCTCGTCGCGAGCCATTTCTGTAACAGGTCAGCCGACGCCTGCACACGCGCGGGAAGCTCCGGGTCGGTGTCCAGGAGCGTGCCATTTTGCACGAGCACGCGCCCCGCCACGGCAACGAAAGCAGCCTGACCGCTCATCGCGAAAATCAGTGACGACACGGGTTCGTGCACCGGTCCGCGGGACGGGTCGATGGGAAATGCGGCGAGATCGGCGGACGTTCCCACCTCGAGGGTCCCGATCTCCTCGGCCAGGCCGAGCGCCTCGGCGCCACCGCGCGTGGCGAGGTCCAGGGCGCGCGATGCGGAGACGACGTCGTGCCGCAACTCTCGCGCGCCGGCAAACAGGGACGCGAGGCGCGCCTCGCCCAACACATCCATTCGATCGTTGCTGGCCACGGAATCCGAGCCGAGCCCCGTTCGGACGTTCGCCTCGAGTAAGCTCGCCAGTGGAGCAATGCCGTGACCCAGCTTGGCGTTCGATGCGGGACAGTGCGCCACGGCGCAGTCATGCTGCGCGATGGCCGCGATGTCACGCTCGTCCACGCGAACGCAGTGAATGAGCAATGGACGCACGTTGAGCACGCCGAGGTCCTCGAGCAGCGCGATGGGCGAGCGTGCACGTGCGGCGACGTTGATGCCGCGCGCGCGCATGCCGGCGGCAAGCGCGCCATCTCCCCGCTCGATCAGGTCGCTCTCCATTGCGCTCTCCGCGACGTGCGTCGCGAGCGGCAACCCGTGCCTGCGCGCGAGAACGGCGGTCGCGCGAAAGAGCTCGTCGGACACCGTGTACGGCGCGTGCGGCGACACGCCGACTCGCACGAGCGCTGTGGCTCGCACAGCCATCCCGGTGACCTTTTCCTCGAGATCTGCAATCGATTGCGCGGCCAGGGACGGATCGGGGCCGAAAACCTCGCGATAGCAGATGCCACGCACGCCGCGCTCGAGCATCGCGTCGAACCCTGCCCCACTGTCGCCGGTGTCCGCGAACGTCGTGACGCCGTGGCGCAGGCCTTCCTCCACGCCGAGTCGCGCGGCGTCGAGCAGCATCGACGGCGAGAGCACCGCGCGCCGCGCGAAGGTGAGGCGGAGGATCCACTCCCGAAAGCCAAGGCCATCGAGAAAACCGCGCATTGCCGTGAGCTCCAGATGACAGTGCGCATTCACCAGGCCGGGCACGAGGATCACGTCGCCAAGGTCGATATCCTCGCCGCCCGCTGGGGCGGCAACCCTCGGCCCAACGAACGCGATGCGTCCCCGCTCTTCGACGAGCGTCGCGTCGCGGATGGGAGGCGAGGCGACCGGACAAATCCATCGGGCGTGGTACCGCGTCACGCGGCGAATGCCCCCGTGCGCGAGCCGTGTCGCGCAGGATCGTAGAGCTCCTCATCGGGCACGCCGAGGCTTCGCGCGAGCGCCAGTGGCGCAATGATGTTCGCCACCTGCTCGCGCGAGTGCCCATCGGAGCCAAGCGACAGCCGAACCCCGGCATCCGCGGCGCGACGGACGAGCCGCTCGTGCGGCGAATAGCGCGCGGAAATCTCGAACGCCATGCGGGCACTGCGGAGCGCCTCGACGATGCGCTCCTCGTGCGCCTCGGACCACAGCTCATGCGGGTCACGGGTGCGAAGCGGCGGCGGCAGGAGCGTGGGATGCGCGAGGATGTCCACCGGCATCTCCGTCACGAGCGCCTCGAGCGAGCGCACGTGGGCCTCGACGTACAGGACTGCGGTGAGCTCCACTGGCAGTGCGGCAGAGAATGCGCGGAAGAACGAGCCGCCCGCGAGACGGATCGAGTGGAGCGAACCAATGCGGTGCGTGAACCGACGAACGGTGGACGCAGGCAACTCGCGCCAGAGCGCGTCGTGCCAGCAGAACTCTCCGCCGCGCAACACGTCGTGGCGGTCGAGATCATCGAGGTAGCGCTCGATGGCGGGGACGGATTCCACCGTCGTGGGTGCGTCGCGAGAGATGTGGTCACTCACCGTGACCCGGACGCCGAGCTGTACGCCCTTGGCCGCCACCTCGGCCACGCTCATGACTCCGTCGGAGTGCGTCGAGTGCGCGTGGCAGTCGGTGGGCCGCCAACTCATCGGGGTGACGATGGGCTCCGGGGAGGGAAAGTGGGGTTCGGCCGGATGCTGCTGTCCCGACGAATGCGCGTGGTGTCACCGAAGAGGCGGGAGGTGTCGCGCGCCGGCGTCGTGCGCATAGGCCGTGTAGCGCGCGGAATGGGGGTGGCGCCGGGGGTAACCATGGCGCCAGGCGTCACCCGCGTACGCGAGAAGACGGTGGAGTCGAGTATGGGCCGTCCGGAATCCGGAACGACGGGTCGCGTCGGGGGCACCGACTGCCCGGGTGGCAACCCGTACGTCGTGTCCATACGAACGCCTGCACTGTCCGTTGGGATGTATGCAGGCGGAATGCAGACCTGCATGGGATCCGTACCCGCGATGAAGTACTCCGTAACGCCCGGGCAACCGGGACCGGCGAGCATGCCGCTGGCGAGGTCGACCTCGCGCATGACGATGCCGTCGGGGCGCGGCCAGTCAGGCGGTGCCGGTTTGCGGCGGTACACCTCGCGCATGAACGCCGTCCACGCGGGAGCGGCGAGCGCGCCGCCCTGCGCATTGCTCTTGATCTTCTGCGGCTTGTCGAGCCCCATCCACACGCCAGCGACCAGGTCCGACGTAAAGCCGATGAACCAGACGTCTGCGCCGTCATTGGTGGTGCCCGTCTTTCCGCCGGCCGGGTAGCTGAACTGGCTTCCGACGCTGCCGGCCGCCGTGCCGCGGCGCACGACGTCCTTCATCATACTCACCATGAGCCACGATTCCTCGGGCGACATCACGGGCGCGCGGTTCGACGCCGGCTCCCAGAGGACGTCTCCCTTGGCGTTCTCCACGCGAATGATCGCGACGGGGCTCGACCGAGTGCCGAGCGTTGCGAAGACGGAGTAGGCCGCGATCATTTCGATCGGATAGACGTCGGCTGCACCGATGTTGATCGACGGGTACGGCGGGATGGGGGTGGTGATCCCGAACTTTCGCGCCATGTCGATGACGCTCTCGACGCCCAGCTCCATGCCCAGCTTGATCGCCGCGATGTTGCGGGACTGGTAGAGCGCGCGGCGCATCATGATCGGGCCCTCGAACTTGCCGTCGTAGTTCTGTGGGGTCCAGTCGCTGCCGCCGCCCTGCGGGACGGTCAGCGGCGAGTCGTCGATGATGTACGAGGGGGGCCGCCCGTTCTGCACCGCGTCAGCGTAGACGACCGGCTTGAACGTGGATCCGGGCTGGCGCAGCGCCTGGGTGGCGCGGTTGAACTTCGAGTCGTCGAAGTCGCGTCCGCCCACGAGTGCGCGCACGGCACCGCTCCGCGGGTCCATCGCGACGAATGCGCCCTGGAGGTACGGGGAGTTCGCGGCCGCCGCCTCGCCAGCGCGCTCCGACGCGCGCGAGAGATACGATTCGAACGATGTGTGATTGAATCCGCCGAACTTCCCGGACTCGATCGCCTTCAGCTGGTTCTCGAGCGCGCGCTCCGCTGCCGACTGGAGATCGACGTCGAGTGTGGTATACACCTTGAGCCCCTGCTCGTACAGCTTCTGGCCGAACTGGCTCTCGAGCTGTTGGCGCACCCACTCGACGAAATACGGCGCGACGTCGCCGGCCTCGGACTTTCGCGCCAGCTGGAGCGGGTACGCACTCGCGAGGCTCGCGTCCGCGTCGCTGATGCCACCCTCGGCGCGCATGACTTCGATCACCGTGTTGCGGCGAGTAATCGCGCGCTCGGGGAAGCGGCGCGGGTTGTAGCGCTCCGGCGCCTTCGGCAGGCCGGCGAGCATGGCGGCTTCGGCGAGGTTCACATCCTTCGCCGACTTGCCGAAGTAGCGTTGCGACGCTGTCTCGATGCCGAAGGACTGGTTACCGAGCGAGATCTGGTTCAGGTAGAGCTCGAGGATCTTGTCCTTCGAGTACTTCGCCTCGATGGCCCTCGCGACCTTGGCCTCCTTCAGCTTGCGGACGAGCGATTTCTCGCGGGTGAGCCGCTCGGGAAAGATGTTGCGCGCCAGCTGCATCGTGATCGTCGAAAAGCCTTCCGCGAAGCTCCGCTTCCTGACGTTGGCCAGCATCGCGCCGGGAATGCGCACGAAGTCCACGCCCTTATGGTCGTAGAAGCGCTTGTCCTCCACGAGGACGAACGCGTTCCGGACCACGGGGGGAATCTGCTCGATCTTCAGCAGGGTGCGCCGCTCGAGCCCCAGTTCGGCGATGAAGCGGCCGTCGGCGGCGAACAGCTTGGACGTCTGCCGCGGCTGATAGTCCTCGAGCACCTCCACGGACGGACACGCGCCCGCGCGGCACACGAGCGCCCATGCCGAGTAGGCGAAACCGAGCACTACTGCCATGCCGAAGGCAATGGTGATGCCGAGCCAGCGCGACGTCTTGGGATATCGCCGGCGAAAATTCTTCGAAAACGGGAGGGCCATCGACCGTCGAAAGAGAGCTGGCGCACGTGTGACAGGTGCCACACCCTGCCGGACTCGGGAAGGTTAACGCGGCGGCGTGATGCGCACCAACGCGCGATTGGCTGACAATCCTCTCCCTATCCGTCTATTTTTGTGCCATGCAGAAGACGGGAGTGCTCGATGAGCTCGAGTGGAGAGGGCTGATCCATCAATACACCGAGGGCGTGCCAAAAGCTCTCGCGGCCGGTTCGGCGTCGGCGTACATCGGGTTCGACCCCACTGGCAGCAGCCTTCATGTCGGCAGCCTGCTGCCCATCATGATCCTCGTGCACCTCCAGCGTCACGGCCACCGGCCGGTGGCACTCGTGGGGGGCGGCACGGGCATGATCGGCGATCCGAGCGGCAAGACGGTGGAGCGCCAACTGCTGACGCCAGAGCAGGTTGTGGCGAACACGGCTTCGATCAAGGCGCAGCTCGAGCGCTTTCTGGAGTTCACGGGTCCGAGCGCGGCACGCATGCGAGACAACGCCGAATGGCTGACGCCGCTGACGATGGTGGAGTTCCTTCGCGACACGGGGAAGCACTTCACCGTGAACTACATGCTCCAGAAGGATTCGGTGAAGTCGCGGATGGACGCGGGCATCTCGTTCACCGAGTTCGCCTACATGCTCCTTCAGGCGTACGACTTCCTGGAGCTCAGCCGGCGCGACGGCGTCACCATGCAGCTCGGCGGCAGCGACCAGTGGGGAAACATCACCGCTGGGATCGAGCTCGTTCGCAGGGCGGACGGCACGGAGGCGCATGCGCTGACGTCGCCGCTCGTGGTCTCGAACACCGGCGTGAAGTTCGGAAAGACGGAAGCGGGCGCGGTGTGGCTGGATGCCGAGCGGACGTCGCCATACGCGTTCTACCAGTTCTGGTTGTCCACCGAGGATCGCGACGCCGGCAAGTACCTCAGGTATTTCTCGCTGCTGTCGAGGGACGAGATCGAGGCACTGGACGCCGCCACCGTGGCGGCCCCCGAGCAGCGCGCCGCCCAGCGTGCGTTGGCGCGCGACGTCACGCGTCGCGTGCATGGCGAGGCGGCGCTTCAGGCGGCCGAGCAGGTGTCCCTGTTCTTCTTCGGTGGGCTGGATCCGCGCGAGCTGACCGACGATGCGTTCGCGATCCTGCGGGCGGAGGCCCCGTTCGCGGAGGTTGATGCTTCCGAGTTGACCAGCGAGGGCGACTCCTCGGCGTTCGACGCGCTGAAGCTGCTCACCGCCTCAGGACTCGCGGCGTCAAACGGTGCGGCGAAACGATTGCTCGAGCAGGGCGCGGTTTCGGTGAACAAGCGCAAGCTCGCCGCGTCCGACCGCCTGGTCCCTACAGACGACGCGCGATTGGCGTCGGGGCACATCGTGGTGGGCAAGGGAAAGCGAGACTTCGCACTGCTCAAAGTGCGCGGGTAGCCTCGCCGAGGCGACCCGCTATCAGATCAGTGCGCGCCGAGTGCCGCGAGCGTGCGCGTGATGTCAGCGTCGGTGGTGTAGCAGTGCGGCGCGAGGCGGATCGTGCCCTCCCGGACCGAGTGCACGACACCCGCCGCGTCGAGCATCGCGCTTGCCCGCACGGCGTCAGGCGGGCGGACCGACGCAATCCCCGCGTGGTAGGCGGCGGGGGTCACCAGCTCCAGTCCTTGCTCGCGGGCCCCGGTGAGCAGGCGTTGCGCGCATGCCTGAATGTGGCGCGCTACGGCGTCCCATCCGAGTTCCTGGAGGAATGAGAGGCTCGCGCCCATTCCCGCGAAATCCTGGTACGGCAACGTGACCTGCTCGAAGCGCCGCGCATCGTCGCGCCAGGTGAGGTCGTAATCCACAAGCCGCGAGAAATCGTCGGAGCCGCGCACGCCCATCCAGCTCACCGGCTGCGGCGTGATGCGCTCGCGCACCTCCGGCCGGACCCACGTGAACCCGGCGCCCCAGGGGCCGAGCAGCCATTTCTGCGCGCCGCACGCGAAGACGTCAACGCCGGCGCGATGAACGTCGAGCGTGAGCGCACCGAGCCCCTGGATGCCGTCCACGACGAAGTACACGTCGCGCTCGCGACACAGCGCGCCGAGCCGATCGAGGTCGACCCGCACGCCGGTGGAAAAGCCGACCCACGACACGGCCAGCACGCGCACACCCGGACGATCGAGCGCGTGCACCATTGCCGCGTCGTCGAGAAGTCCTGCGCGCGTAGGCACGACGTGCACGGCAAAGCCGCGCGCCTTCGCCGCCGCGAGCCAGGGATACATGTTCGCGGGGAACTCAGCGTTGGGCACCACGACGACGTCGCCCGGACCGAGAGGGAGCCCCCATGCGGCGAGGTTGATACCCGATCCCGTGTTCGTCGCCAATGCGATCTCGGCGGCCTCAGCACCGATCATGTCCGCCACGAGTGCCCTGCACCGCGCGAGGGCACCGAACTGGTCGTCGAACGTGACGAGGTGCGGGGCCGCCCGGCGCCGCGTCATGTCCACCTGCGCATCGACCGAGCGCTGCGGCAGCGGACCGGTGCTCGCCGCGTTCATGTAGACGGTCTCACCGGTGCACATCCACCGGAACTCCTCGCGGCGGATGCGCTCCGGGTCGAGCAGAGCGCTCATCAGGTACGCGCGGACGGTGGCGCCTCGATCGCGCCGGCCTTCGACGCATGACGCGGGTCGAGCGCGTCGCGCAATGCGTCGCCAAGCAGGTTGAAGCCCAGCACCGCCGCGCCGATGGCGAGTCCGGGTGCGAGCGACGTCCACGGCGCGTGACGCAGCTGGTTGAGGTCGCGGCCATCGGCGATCATCGAGCCCCAGCTCGGCGTGGGCGGTTGGACGCCGAGCCCGAGAAACGACAGCGCCGACTCGGCCATGATCGCCGCGGCAACACCGAGCGTGGCCGCGATGAGCACGGGCGCCACGACGCTCGGCAGCACGTGCTGGAGGATGATGCGAACGTCGCGGGCACCGAGGGCGCGCGAGGCGTGCACGAATTCCAGTTGTCGCACGACGAGCACCTGCCCACGGACCAAGCGGGCCATTCCCGCCCAACCCACGACGCCAATGGTGACGAAGACGACCGCGAGCGACGGCTGCAGCGCTGCGGCCATCGCGATGAGCAGCAGCAGCGTAGGGAACGCCAGGGTGACGTCGGCGAGACGCATGACGATCTCGTCGATCCAGCCGCCCTTGTAGCCCGCGATGAGTCCCATCGTGAGCCCGATGAGGAGCGCGATCGACTGCGACACGATGCCGGCGGACAATGACACACGGGCGCCGTACACGAGGCGAGCCCAGACGTCGCGCCCCTGGAAGTCGGTGCCGAGCCAGTGCGCCGTGGACGGACCCTGAAGCTGGTTGACCAGGTCGATGCGCAGCGGGTCGTGACGCGACACCAGCGGCGCCAGCACGGCGAGGACGACGATGAGGACGATGACGATCACGCCGAACCACGCCCGGGAATCGCGCTTGAGCGCACGAGAGACGCGTTCGTTCACGACGGATCACCAAGCTCGGGTGGCGTGCCTGGCCGCTGGTGTTTCCAGCGCCGGTGCTGCCAGAAATATTGCTCGGGATAGCGGCGGACCCAACGCTCCAGCGCATCCGTGTACGTCTGCACCACGCGGTCGACGTCGGCCTCGCGATCGCCCGTCTCGGTCACCGGTAGCTCCTCGAAGTACATCGAATACCGACCGTTTGGTTGTCGCACGGCACACGTAAAAATGAGCGGTGCATCGAGCCGAAGGGCGAACACGGCAGGCCCGCGCGGCGTCTTCGCGTACCGGCCGAAGAAGTGCGCCCACGTGGACGCCAGCCCCGCCGCCCCCTGGTCGAACAGGAAACCCGCGACGCCGCCGTTGCGCACGTGTCGCGGCACCTGTCGAACGGCGTCGGCATCCTGGATGATCTCCACTCCGATCCTGCGGCGGGTTTCCGTGAGGTAGCGATCGAAGATGGGGTTTTGCATTCGCCGCGCCACGGCGCGCAGGTTTCCGCTACGCACGCCGAGGTACGATCCGCCGAGTTCCCAGTTTCCGAGATGTCCGGCGACCACGAGCACGCCATTTCCGGCGGCGAGCGCACGCTCCACCACGTCCCACCCCTCGACGCGATCGAAGAGCGCAGCGATCTCGGCGGGGGAGTACCCAGGCAGCAGCGCCGACTCGATACTCGTACGCCCGAGGTTCGCGTACGACGCGAGGGCGATGCGCTCCACTTCGGAATCGGGCAGCCCCGGAAATGCCGCGCGAACCTGTCGCTCCACCACCGTGCGGCGAACGCCGAACGGCCGGTAGGCGAGCCTGCCAAGCCACGCGCCGATCGCGCCGGCGCGCTGAAAGCTCAACAACCGCAGGACGGCCACCACGCCCCGCAGGCCGTAATACTCGGCGTAGTGCGAGAGCGTGAGCCGCTCCGCACTCACCTCGCTGCCCAGAGCGTCCTGTCGCGGCCAGCGGCCGCCGCAGCAACGAATCCCTCGATCATGGGCCCTTCACCAAAGTCGCGCCGGGCGCGCGTGTGACCGGCATTGCCCATGGCCGCGCGCTTGTCCGCATCAGAGAGGAAGCGCGCCATGGCGGACGCGGTGTCGCTGGGGTCGGCCGGAGGCAGCAGCACGCCGGCGATCCCGTCGGGGACGTACTGGGAGACGAGTGCAGACCGCTCCGCGACGATCGGCACGCGCGCAGCCATGAAGTCGAGGCAGGCGAACGCGCCTTCGTCACCGGTAGACGCCACCCAGCCCACATCCGCAGCGGCGAGGATCTCAGGACTGTCGTCGCGCTCGCGCAGGAAGCGCACGAGCGAGGTGACGCCGAGTGCCGCGGCGTGCATGCGGGTGTCGTCGGCATCGTCGGGGCGGCCGACCAGGGCGAGCCGCAACTCAGGATGCCGCTCGGCCAGCAGGGCCAGCGTGCGCATCGCCGTGGTGACGCGGGTTCCGGATTCGCCGTCGATGGCGCAGACCACGAGCTGCGTGGTATCGGTGAATCCGAGCTTGGCGCGCGAGGCAGCGCGGGCGTCGCGCACCTTGTCCACGTCCACGCCGAGCGGCGCAAGAAAGTGGCTGGTTCCAGCGCCGGCACGCGCGCGGTCCGATTCGGTCGAGAAGAGGAGCCGCGACGTCGCCAGCACGTCGGCGAGCTTGCCAGTCCGGTTTGTCGGGACACCGCATCCCGCCGGTATGCGGCGAATGACACCGCCACGTTCGGCGAGACGCATCGCCGAACTCGCGACGAGGTGCTCGCGCTCGGTGTGAAGGAAGACCACCTCGATGAACTTCTCCTTCAGCACGGTGCGCAGGCGCCAGGCCTCGCGACCAACGGAGAGACCGGCGGGAATTGAAACGACGTCGAGCCCAGACGCCTTGTAGACCTTTTCCGGTCCGCTGTCGGCGCGACAGACCACCGTGATGGTGGCACCCCGGCTCGCGAGACCGCGCGCGGCGACGTCGAATGCGCGGGAAGCACCCGACCAGTATGGCGACGTGTGGTACATGACGGCGCGCATGTCAGGTCACCCCACTCGTGCTGGGCACCGCGACGAGCTCGCGCCCGATCTGGGGGTTGGCCGCACCGCTCAGTTGCGTGTTGTGTAACCGGTGATACGCGCCACGGAGTGCCAGCAGTTGCGCGTGGCTACCACGCTCGACGATCTCACCGCGATCGAGGACGAGGATCTGGTCAGCGTGGATGACGGTCGAAAGGCGATGCGCGATGACGAACACGGTTCTGCCGGCGAGCAGCCGGTCGATGGCTTCCTGGACGAGACGCTCGGACTCCGTGTCGAGCGCAGACGTGGCCTCGTCGAGAACGAGGATCGGCGGATCAGTGAGCAGTGCCCGAGCAATGGCAAGCCGCTGCCGCTGTCCGCCCGACAAGCGTGTGCCTCGCTCGCCCAGCACCGTGTCGTATCCCTGTGGCAGTTCCATGATGAAAGTATGCGCATTCGCGGCGCGGGCGGCGGCCTCGACCTGAGCATCGGTAAACTTCGCACCCGAGCCGTAGGCGATGTTGCTGCGGACGGTATCATTGAAGAGCACGGTATCCTGGCTCACGATCCCGGTGAGCCCGCGCAGTGACGCCAGTGCGATTTCACGCGTGTCCACGCCGTCGAGACGGATGGTGCCGCTCGACGGCTCGTAGAATCGCGGGATCAGGTCCACGAGCGTGCTCTTCCCGGCTCCGCTCGCCCCGACCAGCGCAATGACTTCTCCACGACGCGCGACGAACGAGACGTCGCGCAGCACAGGATCATCGTCGTAGGCGAAGGACACGCCCTCGAAGGTGATCGACTCGCGCATTCCGGTGACCTGCCTCGTTCCGGTATCGACCTGATCTTCCGTGGGACGGTCGAGCACCTCGAACAGCCGCTCGGCCGACGCGAAGGATTGCTGCGCCGTCGTGGGCGCCTGCGACAGTTGCTTGAGCGGCGGCAACAGGCGCATCACCATGATCATGAACGTGATGAGCGTGGCGCTGTCCATGGTGCCGGGGCCGAGCACCTCGCGCGCACCCAGCCACAGGATGAGCATCGCGACGGTGGTGCCGATGAGCTCCGTCATTGGCTGCGAAAGCGCGGCTACGCGCGTGATGCGCACCATCCCCGACGAGTATCGACCGCTCGCCGCGGAGAATCGAGCGTCCTCGTAGGGCTCGCCGCGGAATGATTTCACGAGGCGAATGCCGCTCACGACTTCCTGCAGCACGCTCGTGATCTCGCCGTAGTCGCCGCGGAGGGTGCGGTGTCCCTTGCGCAACTTTCTCAGCACCGGCTGGAGCGAGAGCGTGAGCAGTGGCGCGATGACGAGCGCGATGAACGTGAGCTTCGGCGAGTAGTTGAGCAGGATGATGATGGTGCCGACGATCTGCGCGAGGTTCTGGAATGTGCGCGTCACCAACTCCGTGATGAGCAGCCTGGTCTGCTCGGTGTCGGCGAGCACCCGCGAGATGATCTGCCCCGCCTTCGTGCGTTGGAAGTACGAGAGGGGCAGCCGCTGGAGGTGACGGAAGACGTCGTCACGCAGGTCGCGCGTGACGTTCTCCTGGAGCGATGCGCCGAGCTGTCCGGCGAGCCACACGAACACATTCTTGAGCGCGACGATGGCCATGATCGCGATCATCATTGTCGCGACCGATCCGAGGCGGTCGGCGGGGTCGAGGAACGCGCCAACCATGCGGTCCTGCGCCGACGTCACCCAACTGCCCGCATTGCGCGGAATCAACTGCGCCGCGCCGAACAGGGCGTTGAGGAACGGAACGAGCAGCGTGAACGAGAAGACGTCGAGCGCCGCGGCGACGACGTTGCACGCGATCGTCCCGACCATCCGCCACGAGTGCGGCGCGAGATACCGCAGCAGGCGACGGTACATCGCCTAGCGCTTGGGGGTCAGCAGCGACACGGGCAGGATGCACTCCTCGGGGGTGACGCCGCCGTGCAGGAACGATCCACGGTACCGGCTCTGGTACTCGCGCAGCTTCGTGGGATAGACGAAGAAGCTGTCGCCCGTGGCGAGGAGCGTGTTGGCCCCCAGCCCACGGCGCGGAAGCTTCAGCGCATCCTCATTCTTGAACAGCAGTGCGTACTCCGGATTCTCGGCGCGCAGGTCTTCGCCAAACTTGTAGCGGAGGTTCTGCGTGGCATCGCGCTTCGCGAACACGGTGGCCGGCGTGTGGCAGTGAATAGAGCCGTGGTCGCTCGTCACGAGCACCTTGACCTTACGTCGCGCCGCTTCCTGCAGCACGCTGAAGAGCGCCGAGCGCTTGAACCACTGGAGCGTGAGCTGGCGGAGCGCGATCTCGTCGCGGGCCACCTCATACAGGATCGCGGACTCGGACCGCCCGTGCGTGAGCAGGTCCACGAAGTTGAAGACGAATGCGCTAATGCCCTCGGGCGCAATCGCGTTGGCGAGACGTCGTTCGATCTCGTCGGCCTCGTGCGACGACGAGACCTTGTCGTACTTCACGGGCACCTTTCGCCCCATCTCGACGAGCTG